>NZ_JBIVMX010000070.1:0-27759 GCF_044753305.1 Pseudomonas sp. NPDC088429
AGAAACCATGTCGGTTTCTGGCCGATGCACAGCGGTTGGCTGTGGGTACGCACCAGACGTTGCGGCAAACGATAGCGCAACCAGCCCCGGGTACAGGCCAGTATTTCAACATCTTCACGTTCCAGGCCAACTTCTTCGTTCAGCTCGCGGTACAAGGCGTCTTCCGGCGTCTCTTCAGGGTTGATTCCCCCTTGCGGAAACTGCCAGGCATCTTGATTGATACGGCGAGCCCATAGCACCTGGCCGGCGTCATTCGTCAGAATGATCCCGACATTGGGGCGGAAACCATCGGGGTCGATCACGGGCACAACCTCGCAAACGCATGTCGCCGCATTGTTCCACAAAGGTTGATGAGGCGGCAACGAAGCTTCCTACCTTATGTGCACTCTTGTGAAAAGACCGTATTCTTGTCGCCTTTTTACAGACTTATCAGCGGGTAACTGCAATGCGCCTGGCTCTATTCGATTTGGACAACACCCTTCTGGGCGGCGACAGCGATCACGCCTGGGGCGACTATCTGTGTGAACGCGGCTTCCTCGACCCGATTGCGTACAAAGCGCGCAACGACGAGTTCTATCAGGATTACCTGGCCGGCAAACTGGATAACGCCGCGTACCTGAACTTCTGCCTGGAGATCCTCGGCCGCACCGAAATGGCCGTGCTCGAGCAATGGCACAACGATTACATGCGCGACTGCATCGAACCGATCGTGCTGCCGCAGGCGCTGGAACTGCTGAAAAAGCACCGTGATGCTGGCGATAAGCTGGTGATCATTACTGCGACCAACCGTTTCGTCACCGCGCCGATTGCTGTGCGTCTGGGCGTTGAAACCCTGATTGCCACTGAATGCGAAATGGTTGATGGCCGTTACAGCGGGCGCAGCACGGATATTCCGTGCTTCCGTGAAGGCAAGGTGACGCGCCTGAATCGTTGGCTGGAAGAGACCGGGTATTCGTTGGACGACAGCTATTTCTATAGCGATTCGATGAATGATTTGCCGTTGCTGGAGCAGGTGGCGAATCCGGTGGCTGTTGATCCGGATCCGAATCTGCGGGCTGAGGCCGAGAAGCGTGGCTGGCCGGTGATTTCGTTGCGCGGCTGATATCGCCATCGCGAGCAGGCTCACTCCTACAGTTGACCGAGTTTCAACGTTGGAACGCGGTCAACTGTAGGAGTGAGCCTGCTCGCGATCGGGTCAACACGGTGTGAAGCCTTAAACAGGTTTTGCGCCCATCAACCCGGCAATCGCGACAAAACACACGAAACTGAACAACGCCAAAGCAAAGCTGAACTTGCCCACCCCGCCCGGCGCCTTGCGCAACCGGTTCAACCGCACCAGCAACCACAACCACGCCAGCGCCGCCACGGTGTACAGCACGCTCGACGCCAGAATCCACGTCTGCCCCAGCGGCCAGCCCACCAGATGCACCATCCACCAGCCGGTAAACGGCATGCTCAGCAGCGCCAGGCCCATCAGCAGCCAGACAAACACCCGTGGCCGTTGCAACGTGCGGCTGCCCGCCGTCGCATCACCTTTGCGCTTTGCGAGAAACACCCAGATCGCCAGACCCAGCGCACTCGCCAGCAATACCACGGTGGCGACCACGTGAGCCATCTTCAGGGCCGTTAACGTTTCCATTGTCAAAATTCCTTATTGCTTGCCCATCAGCGTAGCCGCTCAGCCGAGAAACAGCTGATAGGCCGGGTTCTCGCTTTCATCCCAGTACGGGTAGCCGATTTCCTCAAGCGCCGCCGGCACCAGATGACGCTCGTCGTGCGGCACTTGCAGGCCGGCGACCACACGGCCATCAGCGGCACCGTGGTTGCGGTAGTGGAACATCGAAATATTCCAGCGCCCGCCAAGCTTATTAAGGAAGTTGAACAGCGCACCAGGACGCTCCGGGAATTCGAAGCGGAACACCACTTCATCAATGACGTGCGCCGCGTGCCCGCCGACCATGTGGCGGATGTGCAGCTTGGCCAGTTCGTTGTCGGTCAGATCAGTGACCGGGAAACCTTGCTCGGTCAGGCTCGCCAGCAGTGCGCTGCGCGGATCGTTTTCCGGGTGGGTCTGCACGCCAACGAAAATGTGCGCTTCGCTGCCGGTGTTGTAGCGGTAGTTGAATTCGGTGATCTGGCGCTTGCCGATGGCTTCGCAGAAGTTTTTGAAGCTGCCGGCCTTCTCGGGGATGGTCACGGCGATGATCGCTTCGCGGCCTTCACCCAGTTCAGCGCGCTCGGCGACGTGGCGCAAGCGGTCGAAGTTGACGTTGGCGCCGGAGTCGATGGCGACGAAGGTCTGGCCACTGACGCCACGTTGCTCGACGTACTTCTTGATCCCGGCTACGCCCAAGGCGCCGGCAGGTTCGGTGATCGAGCGGGTATCGTCGTAGATATCCTTGATTGCCGCACAGATCTCGTCAGTGCTGACGGTGATCACTTCATCGACGTAGTCTTTGCAGATGTCGAAGGTGTGCTGGCCGATCTGCGCCACCGCCACGCCGTCGGCAAAGATGCCCACTGTTGGCAGAACGACGCGCTCACCGGCAGCCATCGCGGCCTGCAGGCAGTTGGAGTCGTCCGGCTCGACGCCGATGACTTTGATGTCCGGGCGCAGGTATTTCACGTACGCGGCGATACCGGCGATCAGACCGCCGCCACCAACCGGGACAAAAATCGCGTCCAGCGGCTGCGGGTGCTGGCGCAGAATTTCCATCGCCACGGTGCCCTGCCCGGCGATGGTGTGCGGATCGTCGTACGGGTGAATGTAGACGTAGCCTTTTTCATCGACCAGTTTCAGCGAGTAGGCCAGCGCTTCCGGGAACGAGTCGCCGTGCAGTACCACTTTGCCGCCACGCGAACGCACGCCTTCGACCTTGATCTCGGGGGTGGTTTTGGGCATGACGATAGTGGCTTTTACGCCCAGCACTTTCGCCGCCAGGGCCAGACCTTGCGCATGGTTGCCCGCCGACGCGGTGACCACGCCACGGGCGCGCTCTTCCTCGGTCAGTTGGGTCAATTTGTTGTAGGCGCCGCGAATCTTGAACGAGAACACCGGCTGCAAGTCTTCGCGCTTGAGCCAAATGTCATTGCCCAGCCGCTCGGAGAGCTGGCGAGCGTTCTGCAGCGGGGTTTCTACGGCAACGTCATAAACGCGCGAGGTGAGGATCTTTTTGACGTACTGTTCGAGCATCGGAAAGCATCACTGAGCGGGTTGGGCAGGGCCAAGGAGTCTAACCCGGCTTTTGCCCGGGCGACCACACGAATCCAGAGGTTTTAGCCGCGCCTTAAAAGATCGCAGCCTGCGGCAGCTCCTACAGAATGCATGCGATTCCTGTAGGAGCTGCCGCAGGCTGCGATCTTTTGATCTGCCAATAGGACAATGACCTTCCCAGCCATGGGGCCTATAATGCCGGCCTTTCCGTTCTCACCTTGCCCGCTTCCGGAGCCCGCATGACCCAGGATCAACTCAAACAGGCAGTGGCTCAGGCCGCCGTCGACTTCATCCTTCCGAAACTCGACGACAAGAGCATCGTTGGGGTCGGCACCGGCTCCACCGCCAACTGCTTCATCGACGCCCTGGCCCAGCACAAGGGCGCGTTCGATGGCGCGGTCGCCAGTTCCGAAGCCACCGCCGCGCGCCTCAAGGGCCACGGGATTCCGGTGTATGAGCTGAACACGGTCAGCGATCTGGAGTTCTACGTTGATGGCGCCGATGAAAGCGACGCGCACCTGAACCTGATCAAGGGCGGCGGCGCAGCTCTGACCCGCGAGAAGATTGTCGCGGCCGTGGCCAAGACCTTCATCTGCATCGCCGACGCCAGCAAACTGGTGCCAGTGCTGGGTGAATTTCCGCTGCCAGTCGAAGTAATTCCGATGGCCCGCAGCCACGTTGCCCGCCAACTGGTGAAACTGGGCGGCGACCCGGTGTACCGCGAAGGTGTATTGACCGACAACGGCAACATCATTCTGGATGTGTTCAACCTGCAGATCACCAACCCGGTGGAGCTGGAAGCGCAGATCAATGCGATTGTTGGCGTGGTGACTAACGGCTTGTTCGCGGCACGTCCGGCGGATTTGTTGTTGCTGGGTACATCTGAGGGCGTGAAAACCCTTAAAGCTGAGTAAGCCAAACTGCCCACTATTTATGGGCAAATGAAGTTCCCTTGTAGGAGTGAGCCTGCTCGCGATAGCGGTGTGTCAGTTGATATCGATGTTGACTGACACTCCGCTATCGCGAGCAGGCTCACTCCTACATTGGGTTTTGTGGTGTTGGCTAGGGCTGTGCAGGTTTTTTGAAGACGTAAAACAGGTTCGGCTCGCTCACCATGTACAGCGTGCCATCGTCGTCCATCGCAATGCCTTCCGCCTGCGGCACGGTTTTCTTTAGACCCTGCCGGCCACCACTGATGGACATCGTGCTCAACGGCCGCCCATCGACATCCAGTTCCAGAATCAACCGAGACTCATCCGACAGTGCCAGTAAATGGCCGCTGCGTTCGTCGTACTGCAAACTCGACAGATCACGCACAAACATCCCGGCATCGCGCTTGGGGTTGTTGATCACGTGCACCGCGTAGGATTTTTCCGGGTTGAAGTGCGGAAAACCATGCACTTCGTAGATCAGCATCGGGTCGCGCTCTTTCGCCACGAACAAGCGCTTGCCCACCGAGTCGTAAGCCAGACCTTCAAAACCCTTGTTGCCGCTCATGTGCACGCCGAGGGTCATCTGCTCGGCATCCGCCGCATCGAGGAACGTGGTGCCTTCTTCCAGATGAATCTTGATCAGCCGCTGCTCACGCTCGTCGGTGATCACGTAGGTGTCGGCGCTGATGAATTCGACAGCCTCCGCATCGCCAAAGCCGATCAGCGAGATGCGCCGCAGGATCTTGCCTTCCAGCGACAGCTCAACCAGCTCGGCATTTTTGTTGGTCACGGTGAACAGGCTTTTGCGCACCGGATCGAAGGTCAGCGCTGACACATCGTCGTCCAGACCATCGATGACCCGCGCTTCGATTTCCACACGGTATTGATCCAGACCAATGGATTCGGTGCTTTGCGGTTGCCATAGGGTGTGCAGGTTGAACCAGGCACGCTCGAACAGGCGCAGGTATTGGCCGATCGCAATCAACGCGATCAGCGCAATCACCGAGACGATGATGACCAGAGGTTTGGGACGGACAAGTCGACGCATTCGGGCGGGCTCGGAATCAAAACAGGCGGATGAAATATCACGCCCGTCTGAACTGAAGCTTAATGGCCACTTGCCTCCGAGGACAACCAGACTTGTCTGAAATTGATCGTTCCCACGCTCTGCGTGGGAATGCCGCCGGGGACGCTCTGCGTCCGACAGTCAAAAGATCGTCCGAACGCGGCCCGAACCTTCGGCAGCTCCTACAGGATTCGAGGAGGCCGTTATTTCTGTTTTTCGAAGCGGTAGAACAGGTTCGGCTCACTGACCATGTACAGCGTGCCCGCCTCGTCCATGGTTACGCCTTCGGCGCGCGGGATGGTTTTTTTGATGCCGTTGAAGCCGCCGAGCAAAGTCATGAAGCTGACTTGATCGCCCTTCTCATCCAGCTCCAGCAATAGATGCGAATCAGCGGACAGCACCAGTGTGTGGCCGGTGCGCGGATCCACCGCCAGCGCCGAGAGATTGCGGATGTCCAGCTCATCGCTGGCGAGTTTCTGCTTGTCGCCCGTCAGCGTTTGGGTGCCGTCGCTTTTCCAGGTGAACAACGCCGGTGGCCGTTCTTCGCCCAGCAACAGTTGCTGATTACGCGGATCCCAGGCAATCGCTTCGAAGGCTTTGTTCTGGTCTTTCGAGGGGCCGAGGTCGTATTTGGGGAAGTCGGCGATGTTCAGTTCGCGGGTGTCGGCGTCGACTTTGACGATCGAGAGTATGTGCTCGCGCTCATCGACGATGGCCATCAGGCCGTTTTCCATCACGGTCAGGCCTTCCGGATTGCTCCAGCCCTTAAGCGGCATTTTGCGCAGCACGTCGCCTTGCAGGCTCAGTTCGGCGAGGAACGGATTTTTGCCCATTACCGAAAACAGGGTTTTGGTCTGCGGGTTATAGGACAGATCGGAGGCTTCGTCTTTCTCCATGCCCGGCAGCAACTTTGCGTCTATCACTGCGTGGTAGTCGGGCAACCAGACGCTTTCCTTTTGCTCGGTCGGGCTCTCGAAACGCTCCAGCACCCAGAGCACGCCACGGTCATCCCAATGCATGGCGAACGCCAGGCCATAGGCGGCAGCAAGGGCCAGCGCCAGCCAGGAATACCAACGCAGGGCAAAACGTGAACGGCGGGCGGATTTGAGCTGAGTTTGAGATGACATCGAGGGACGCGTTCCGAAAATTCAGGCTATGGGTAATAGCACAAAGAGGCCGGCTCAGACGCCAGATTTTCCGGAATTATCCAGACAGGATGTGAAAAAAACGGCAAATGGCGGGATTGCGGTATGCGAAGACGTAAGATCAAAGATCAAAAGATCAAAAGATCGCAGCCTGCGGCAGCTCCTACAGGGATCGGTGTAGGAGCTGCCGCAGGCTGCGATCTTTTGCGGTTAGCGAACGCTGCTGTTAAAGCTGCTCGCGCCGACCAGTTCCAGGACGATGTCGTCGCCCACATTCAGCGGGCCGACGCCCACTGGCGTGCCAGTCAGGATCACGTCACCGGCCTGCAGCGAGAAGCAGCCGGCCATGTGCTGGATCATCGGCACGATCGGGTTGAGCATCGCACTGCTGTTGCCGTCCTGGCGGACTTCGCCGTTGATGGTCAGGCGAATGCCGATGTCGGTCAGGTCAGCGAAGGTGCTGCCGACCACGAACGGAGCGATTACTGCCGCGCCGTCGAACGACTTGGCGATTTCCCACGGCAGACCCTTGGCTTTCAGCTCGGCCTGCTTGTCGCGCAGGGTCAGATCCAGCGCCGGGGCGAAACCGGAAATCGCATCCAGCACTTCTTCACGGCTCGGCTTGGTCGACAACGGCTTGCCGATCAACACGGCGATTTCCGCTTCGTAGTGCACCGAACCGCGCTCGGTCGGAATGGCGAAACCGCCTTCCAGCTCAACCACGCAACTGCCCGGCTTGATGAACAGCAACGGCTCGGTAGGCACCGGGTTGTCCAGTTCCTTGGCGTGTTCGGCGTAATTACGGCCAATGCACACGACTTTCCCGATCGGGAAGTGGATGCGCGTGCCGTCGACGTACTGGTGCTGATAGCTCATTTACCGACTCCTGCCTTCATTGATTCATCAAAGATTACAGATCAAACCGCGAAGATCTTGCCCGGGTTCATGATGCCGTTCGGGTCGAACACCGCTTTTACCGCTTTCATGTACTCGATCTCAACCGGCGAGCGGCTGTAGGTCAAGTAATCACGTTTGGTCATGCCGACGCCGTGCTCGGCGGAGATCGAACCGTTGTACTTCTCGACGGTTTCGAACACCCACTTGTTGACGGTCGCGCACTTGGCGAAGAACTCGTCCTTGCTGAGGTTATCCGGCTTGAGGATGTTCAAATGCAGGTTGCCGTCGCCGATATGGCCGAACCAGACGATTTCGAAGTCGGGATAGTGTTCGCCGACGATCGCGTCGATTTCCTGCAGAAATGCCGGCACTTTCGACACGGTGACCGAGATGTCGTTTTTGTACGGCGTCCAGTGCGAGATGGTTTCGGAGATGTACTCGCGCAGCTTCCACAGGTTTTGCAGTTGGGTTTCGCTCTGGCTCATCACCCCGTCCAGCACCCAGCCCTGCTCGACGCAGTGCTCGAAGGTTTCCAATGCGCTGTTGGCCACTTCTTCAGTGGTCGCTTCGAATTCCAGCAACGCGTAGAACGGGCAATCGGTTTCGAACGGCGCCGGTACGTCGCCACGGCCCATGACTTTGGCCAGGGCTTTGTCGGAGAAGAATTCGAACGCGGTCAGGTCGAGCTTGCCCTGAAAGGCGTGCAGCACCGGCATGATCGAGTCGAAATCGGCGGTGCCAAGGACCATCGCGGTGAGGTTTTTCGGCGCGCGATCGAGGCGCATGGTCGCTTCGACGACGAAACCCAGCGTGCCTTCAGCGCCGATGAACAGCTGGCGCAGGTCGTAACCGGTGGCGTTCTTGATCAGGTCTTTGTTCAGTTCCAGCACATCGCCCTTGCCGGTGACGACTTTCATGCCAGCCACCCAGTTGCGGGTCATGCCGTAGCGAATCACTTTGATCCCGCCGGCATTGGTGCCGATGTTGCCGCCAATCTGACTGGAACCAGCCGAGGCGAAGTCGACCGGGTAATACAGGCCTTTTTCTTCGGCGACGTTCTGCAAATGCTCGGTGACCACGCCCGGCTGACAAACGGCGGTGCGGTCAGTGAGGTTCACGTCGAGAATCTGATTCATGTAATCGAACGAGACGACCACTTCGCCATTCGCCGCCACCGCAGCGGCGGAAAGCCCGGTGCGCCCGCCCGACGGCACCAGCGCGACCTTGTGTTGATTGGCCCAACGGACAACCGCCTGCACCTGTTCAATGGTCTTGGGAAACACGATAGCGCTCGGCGCCGGGGCGAAGTGCTTGGTCCAATCCTTGCCGTACGCATTCAGGGAGTCGGCGTCGGTGAGGACTTTGCCAGGCTCAACCAGGGTCTTCAGTTCATCAATCAGGGCAGGATTGGTCATCGACAGAACTCTCGAACAATTCATGGTCATCCTGAGAACGCTTCACGTCGCAGGAATGAGTGTTTAGCGGGGAGGCTATGCTAGCATATCGACCCCGCAGGACAGTGCCTAAGGCCAGATCCGCGGAGACGACATTCTTGTCGTCCGGGTCAGCGTCTGTTGACCATTTCCTGCCATTTTTCTCCGGGATACAGGTTTACGCAGATGAGCAAGACTTCTCTCGATAAGAGCAAGATCAAGTTCCTTCTTCTCGAAGGCGTCCACCAATCGGCTGTCGACGTCCTCAAGGCGGCGGGCTACACCAGCATTGAGTACCTCACCGGTTCTCTGCCGGAAGCCCAGCTCAAGGAAAAGATTGCTGACGCTCACTTCATCGGCATTCGTTCGCGCACGCAACTGACCGAAGAGATCTTCGATCACGCGAAGAAGCTGGTAGCGGTCGGCTGTTTCTGCATCGGCACCAACCAGGTTGACCTGAGTGCTGCCCGCGAGCGCGGTATTGCCGTGTTCAACGCGCCGTACTCCAACACCCGCTCCGTTGCCGAGCTGGTGCTGGCCGAAGCGATCCTGCTGCTGCGCGGCATCCCGGAGAAAAACGCTTCTTGCCACCGTGGCGGCTGGATCAAATCCGCAGCCAACTCCTTCGAGATCCGTGGCAAGAAACTGGGCATCGTCGGCTACGGCTCGATCGGTACTCAGTTGTCGGTTCTGGCTGAAGGCCTGGGCATGCAGGTGTATTTCTACGACACCGTGACCAAGCTGCCGCTGGGCAACGCCACTCAGGTCGGTAACCTGACCGAGCTGCTGGGCATGTCCGACATCGTCACCCTGCACGTTCCGGAAACCGCTGCGACCCAGTGGATGATCGGCGAGAAGGAAATCCGCGCCATCAAGAAGGGCGGCATCCTGATCAACGCGGCGCGCGGTACCGTGGTCGAGCTGGACGCCCTGGCGGACGCGATCAAGGACAAGCACCTGATCGGCGCGGCCATCGACGTGTTCCCGGTGGAGCCACGCTCCAACGACGAAGAGTTCGAAAGCCCGCTGCGTGGCCTCGACAACGTGATCCTGACCCCGCACATCGGTGGTTCGACCGCCGAAGCGCAAGCGAACATCGGTCTGGAAGTGGCAGAGAAACTGGTCAAGTACAGCGACAACGGTACTTCGGTTTCGTCGGTCAACTTCCCGGAAGTGGCCCTGCCGGCTCACCCTGGCAAGCACCGCCTGCTGCACATCCACGAGAACATTCCGGGTGTGATGAGCGAGATCAACAAGGTCTTCGCCGAAAACGGCATCAACATCTCCGGTCAGTTCCTGCAGACCAACGAGAAGGTTGGCTACGTGGTGATCGACGTCGACGCCGAGTACTCGGATCTGGCGCAAGAGAAGCTGCAGCACATCAACGGCACTATCCGTAGCCGCGTTCTTTTCTGAGAACAGCTACAAGCCGCGAGCGACAAGCGACAAGTGATGTTCGCTTAGCTTTTGCTTGAAGCTCGTAGCTCGCAACTCGCCGCTGATAAAAAAAGGGAGCCCCGAAAGGGCTCCCTTTTTTTATTCGACGTTAATGGTGATTTTCTTCGAGACGATTGGCGGGTCGAACGCCATGTGATTCTTGTCACCCAGCTCCAGTTGCAAGGTGTGCTTGCCCGGGGCCAGTTTGATTTCAGCAAAGGTCTGCGCCTTGCCGAAGTGCATGTGGTTGGCGTCAGTCGGCACCACAGCGCCGGCCGGAACGATTTCCTTGGCGTCGATCAGCAGATGGTGGTGACCGGTGTTGGCGGTGACGTCACCGGCCGGTGCCAGCGCGACGTCCTTGGTACCGAACTTGACCTTGAACTGCTGGGAAACCGTGGCTCCGTCCTCGGGAGAAACGATGAACACTTCGGCACCTTTTGGCGCAGGGGTGGCAGCACTGGCCAGCACCGAAACACCCATCAGCACACCGGCCAATGCTGCACGTGACATAAAGCTTTTCATTTTCTTCTCCAGTTTTTCCGTAAAATCCGCACGGTCATGACAACTTCATGACCATTCGTTGTCGAAGGCACTCGACAACCATAGCAAAGCGAGCCTGAATCAGAGCATCGCGATAATGATTTCAAAGGAGTGACCATGCGTTTTCTGCCTGGCCTGATCTGCCTGCTACCCCTTCTGAGCCCGTTGGCTCACGCCGAACTTATAGATGACGTCAATGATCGCGGTGAGCTGCGCATAGCCCTTGAGGCTAATACACCGCCCTTCAATTACAAGGACGATGGCGACAAACTCACGGGGTTCGAGGTCGAGCTGGGGCAAATGCTCGCCAACGAGCTGGATGTGCGCGCCGACTTCATCGTCACCGACGAAGCCGACCTGTACCAGGGCGTTGAAAGCGGCAAATACGACGTTGCGCTCAACCACATAGCACTGACCGCCGAACTCAAGGATCGTTTCGACGTAGAGCCTTATGGCAAGGTCGAGGCGCAGATGCTGGCGAAGAAGGATGAGCCGGCGCAGCCGCAACCGATGGTGCTGGTGCAGGCGTTGACGGATGCCAAACCGAAGGCGAGCGCGCCGGTGGAATTGGCGATTCCGTTTCAGAAGGGTAACCCGGCGTTTCACGCCAGCCTTGAGAGCGCGATGCAGCGGATCAGGGCGGATGGACGCTTGGCGGCGCTGTCCGAGAAGTGGCTCACTGAACCCAAGTGAAACCTGTAGGAGCTGCGGCACGCTGCGATCTTTTGATGTTGATTCGAAAGATCAAAAAGATCAAAAGATCGCAGCGTGCCGCAGCTCCTACAGGTGATCGAGTTGGGTCAGGGCTTCTGCGGCTTGCGGGAGTTCGAGCTCGCTGAAGATTTGCACGCCATGGCGCTTGAGCAGTGCAGCGGTTACGCCTTCGCCGGTGACTTTCACGCCACTGAACGTCCCGTCATAAGTCAGCAGGTTGCCACAGGATGGACTGTTGGCTTTCAGCACTGCCACGCGGATGCCGTGTTTCTGCACCAACGCCAGCGCCTGCCGCGCACCGTCGAGAAACTGCGCACTGACGTCCTCACCCTCGGTGGTGATCACCGCAGCAGTTCCATCCAGCACCTCAGCGCCCTGCCCTCCGGGAATCTCCGCTGCCGCCCGTGGCGTCGGCAAACCGCCCGCCACTTCCGGACACAACGGCACCACGCGCCCTTCGGCAATCCACTGCTCGAGCAAATCAAACGGCCCGCTCGCGCCACCGTCGTAACGCACGCGATGACCCAACAGGCAGCGGCTGACCAGAATCTTTTCCATCAGAACGGCTCGTTGCCACGGCGGCGGAACCAGCCGGTCAGCGACAGACGTTCACGGTTCGCCGGCAGCACTTCGTGCGGCACTTCGCCGGAGAGAAACACCACCAGACAACCGCCGGTAGGTTGCACGTCGTGCACGCGCTCGTCGTTCAGGTACATGCGCAACTGACCACCGTCCTCCGGCAGCCAGGCGTCATTGAGGTAGACCACCACCGAGACCATGCGCTTGTCATCGTCGCGAAAACGGTCGACGTGCCGGCGATAAAACGCACCGGGCGGATACAGGGCGAAATGGCATTCAAAATCTTCAAGGCCAAGGAACAAGCCACGATTGAGCGCCTCGCGCAGGCTCTCCATCAGATTCAGGTAACGGTCACTGGACTCGGCCTGGCCGGGGTCGATCCACTGGATATGGTCGCCACGAATCCCCTCGCGAATCTCTGAAAACGGCCCACGGCCAACCGCTGCCGGCGCCAGTTCACCTTCGGCCTCGCGTTTACGGCACTCGGCCGCCAACTCGCGGGTCAAACCGGCGGGCAGGAAAATGTTCTGCTGCGACCAGCCGTGATCGGCCAGGTCGTCGACAATGCGTAACAGCAGCGGGTGTTCAGAGGATATTTGCATGGCGCGCATAGTATGCCGCCGGCGAAAAATCCGACAGAGCCACGCAGCGGCTTGATACGAATTCTCGACAAGTAACGGCACCGCACGGAGAATAGTCCGCTGCTGACAGGAGTCCCTATGCGCCGTTTGCTTTTTTCACTGTTGATGTTCTGTGTTTTGCCCGCCTGGGCGGACGGCCACGATCAGCTGTACAAGGTCGCCGGCTGGCCAGAACAACGCGCGCATTTCAACGACGCCCTGACGGCCGCCCAGCAGCGCTATCAAAACAGCCTGCCGCCCGCCGTGTTTCAAGCGCTGCTGAACAACAGCAATCAGCGCTTTGCCCCGCAGGCCGTGGATCAACGCGCCGAAGCGCAACTGCGGCAGAACCTCGCCGACCCGAAACCGGCGCTGACCTTCTTTCAATCACCACTGGGCAAAAAAATCGTCGCCGCCGAATTGCTCGCGACCCGCCGCGATCAACTGGCGAAAAACGCCAAAGGCCTGCCGAAGATGCAGGTCAGCGACAGCCGTCTGCTGATCATCGGCCACCTCGCTCAAGCCTTGCCCGCGCGTGAAGCGGGCGCCGAAGTGAGCCTGGCGATTGCCGGCGTCGCGGCAGACAGTTTGAGTTCGATGATTCCGGGATTGCTTGGCGGTGGTCAGGCGCAGAGCATGTTGAACGGTCAGCGTCAGCGCCTGATGGATCAGATTGGCGCGGACATGAACAACACGCTGCTTTACGTTTATCGCGACTTGTCGGATGAAGAGCTGGAAGAGTTTGCGACGTTTGCCGAATCGGCTGAGGGCAAGGCTTATTATCAGGCGGCGCTGGCGGCGATTCGGGCGGGGTTGGCGGTTGGCCAACCCTGAAAGATCGCAGCCTTCGGCAGCTCCTACACCGATCCATGTAGGAGCTGCCGAAGGCTGCGATCTTTTGATTTTGCTCTAAAGATTCCGCCCCCTGATCCGCTTGCTCAGAAACTCGAAATACTCCTCTCGCATCTCCACCGTCTCATTCGCCAGATGATGCCGCGCCTCCGCCAGCAGCAGAATCTGCGGCCGATCAAACTTCCACTTCAACACCTGCAAATTGTGCTGCCAGTCCACCGTCATGTCCGCCTGCCCCTGAATGATCAGCGGCCGTCGCGGACTTTTTTTCGCGTGTTCAACCCGCACGATCCAGCGTGACAACGCCCCGACCCACGCCGTCGGCAAGCGTTTTGGCTGCAACGGATCCTTCAGCAGAAACGGCAGAAATTCCGGGTCATTCGAGTTCTCGCTGAAGCGCCGCGCGATGCCTCGAACAAACGGCCTCAGCACGTAATAACTCAGCTGCGACCAACCCCACGCCCGAGGTCGCACCAGCGGCGACAACAAAATCACCTGGCCTTGCGCCGGACTGCTCTCGCCATGGTTGAGCAAATGATCAACCACAATCGCGCCGCCGGTACTCTGCCCGCACAAATGCCACGGCTCAGGCAGTGCAATCGAACGCGCTTCGGCGAACAACGCTTGCAGGGTGTCCTGATATTCGGAGAAGTCGCGGATGCTCGCGCGCGGCCCGCTCGACAGACCATGGCCCGGCAAGTCGCAGGCGATCACGGCAAAATCCTGATCCAGCGCCCACTCGATCACATGCCGATAGAGCCCGACGTGATCGTAAAAACCGTGCAACAGAAACAGCGTCGCCTTGACCTTCTCCGGCCACCAGCAATGGCTGACCAGTTCGTAGCCATCGACTTCGAAACGGCCCATCCCACACCACAAATCGCGCTCGGGAAAGTCAGTCTGATAGAAGCGCTGATACGCCTTGGCCTCCTCCGACAACGGCTGCCACTCAGCCAACGGCTTGAGGCTGGCGCGTATTTGATCGGGGTCGAAAGTGGCAGGCATGCAAAGATTCCAAAACGGTAAACAGACTTTATCGGCCTGCGATATTCATCTGTCGCGGCAAGCATGGCAAGCTAGCCCACCTCTTTGGGATCGAAAACCATGCGTTCGCCCTACCGCACCGCACTGTTTGCCAGCCTGCTCGCGCTTATTTGTGCCGGGGTGCTGTGGGCGGCGTACGACTGGTTTCAGGGTCGTTACCTGCGCGCGTTCAGCGAACACACCGCGGTGTTTTCCGGTGATCCGCTGCGCCTGCCCGATGATCTCGCCGGGCCCGGGCCGATTCGGCTGGTGCATTTCTGGGATCCGGCCTGCCCGTGCAACGTCGGCAATCAACAGCACCTGACCGAGATGGTCGAGCAATTCAGCGCCAAGGGCGTCGAGTTCTTTGCTGTGCAAAGAGCCGGCAGCCACGGCCAGTTGCCCGCCACGCTCAGCAGCTTGAAAACCCTCACGATCTTGCCCGGCTCCGAGCAAGTGCCCGCCAGCCCGGCCGTGGCGATCTGGGATCGCAGCGGCAAACTGGCGTACTTCGGCCCGTACAGCGAAGGCCTGACCTGCAACTCCAGCAACAGTTTTATCGAACCAATCCTCAACGCGCTGACCGACGATCGCCCGGTGAATGCCACGCACACTTTGGCGGTCGGCTGTTATTGCCCGTGGCCGGTGGAAGCGCAGTAAGGCATTCCGGACTTTTCGAGGACAGCACTGCACGGCACAGATGGACTGTGCTAATTGTTTGCAGCCCGACGGGCGGCAATCCCGCAAGCACAAGGAGTCACCATGAAGCGCGTGTTCACCGTACTGGCCCTGCTCATCGTTGTTCTGCTCGCCGGCGCCGGCTGGTATGTCTACAGCAAACAACCGACGCGACAGGGTCAGGTCGAACTGCGCAACCTGCAGGGTTCGGTGACCGTGCGCTACGACGAGCGCGGCGTGCCGCACATCCGCGCCGAAAACGAAACTGACCTCTACCGCGCTCTCGGTTATGTGCATGCGCAAGATCGTCTGTTCCAGATGGAAGCCATGCGCCGCCTCGCCCGTGGCGAACTGGCCGAGGTGCTCGGGCCAAAACTGCTCGATACCGACAAGCTGTTCCGCAGCCTGCGCATCCGTGAGCGCGCTGCCAGTTATGTCGCCAGCCTCGATAAACAGTCGCCGTCGTGGAAGGCCCTGCAAGCCTATTTGGATGGCATCAACCAGTACCAGGACACCCACGCCGCGCCGATCGAGTTCGACGTGCTGGGCATCCCGAAACGGCCGTTCACTGCTGAGGACAGCATCAGCGTCGCCGGTTACATGGCTTACAGCTTTGCCGCCGCGTTTCGTACCGAGCCGCTGTTGACCTACGTGCGCGATCAACTCGGCGCTGACTACCTCAACGTCTTCGATCTCGACTGGCAGCCCAAAGGCGTGCTCGCCAAAGGCCACAGCACATCGACGCCGACCCTCGCCGCCGGTGACTGGAAAGACCTCAACGCACTCGCCCGTCTCAGCGAACAAGCGCTGATCGACAACGGCTTGCCGCAGTTCGAAGGCAGCAACGCCTGGGTGATTGCCGGCAGCCGCAGCCAGAGCGGCAAACCGCTGCTGGCCGGAGACCCGCACATTCGTTTCTCGGTGCCGTCGGTGTGGTACGAGGCGCAATTGTCGGCGCCGGGTTTTGAGCTGTACGGCCATCATCAGGCGCTGGTGCCGTTTGCGTTTCTGGGGCACAACCTCGATTTCGGCTGGAGCCTGACCATGTTTCAGAACGACGATCTGGATCTGATCGCCGAGAAGGTCAATCCGGACAATGCCAATCAGGTCTGGTATCGCGGCCAGTGGACGGACATGGTCGTCAGCGAACAGCAGATCAATGTGAAGGGCCAATCGCCGGTGACCCTCATCCTGCGCCAATCGCCCCACGGCCCGATCGTCAACGACGCACTCGGCACTGCAGCGGGCAAGACGCCGATTGCGATGTGGTGGGCGTTCCTCGAAACACCGAACCCGATCCTCGAAGGTTTCTATCAGCTCAACCGTGCCGACACGTTGGCCAAGGCCCGCGCGGCTGCCGCAAAAGTGCAGGCGCCGGGGCTGAACCTGGTTTACGCCAACGCCAAGGGTGACATCGCCTGGTGGGCTTCGGCATTGCTGCCCAAGCGCCCGGCCGGGGTAAGGCCGGAATTCATTCTCGACGGCAGCAGCAATCAGGCCGACAAGGACGGTTTCTACCCGTTCAGCGCCAACCCGCAGGAAGAGAACCCGGCACGCGGCTACATCGTCTCGGCCAACTTCCAGCCGCTGTCGCCGACCGGCATGGAGATTCCCGGTTACTACAACCTCGCCGACCGTGGTCAGCAACTCAATCGCCAGCTTAGCGACAAGAACACCAAGTGGACCAACGAGGCCAATCAGAAACTGCAACTCGGCACCGCGACCGGTTACGGCCCGCGCGTGTTGGCGCCTTTGCTGCCGGTGCTGCGTGAAGTGGTGAGCGATCCAGCGCAGCTGAAACTGGTCGAGCAACTGGCGCAGTGGCCGGGTGACTATCCGCTGGATTCGGTGAGTGCGACGGTGTTTAGCCAGTTCCTCTACGACCTCGCCGATGCGGCGATGCGTGATGAATTGGGCAATGATTTTTTCGACACGCTGTTGTCGACGCGGGTGATCGATTCGGCGCTGCCACGACTGGCGGCGAACGCTGATTCGCCGTGGTGGGATAACCGCAACACGCCGGCCAAAGAGACTCGCGCTGATGTTGTGCGCACGGCGTGGCAGGCGAGCATGCAGCACTTGAAGCTGACCCTCGGCGACAACACTGCCGAGTGGAAATGGGGCGCGGCGCACACGCTGACGCATGGCCATCCGTTGGGGCAGCAGAAGCCGCTGGATCGGATTTTCAACGTCGGGCCGTTTGCGGCGCCGGGCAGTCATGAGGTGCCGAATAATCTTTCGGCGAAGATCGGCCCGGCGCCGTGGCCAGTGACGTATGGGCCGTCGACGCGGCGCTTGGTGGATTTTGCGGATCCGGCGCATGGGCTGACGATTAACCCGGTTGGGCAGAGTGGTGTGCCGTTTGATAGCCACTATGACGATCAGGCTGAGGCATATGTTGATGGGATTTATGTGCAGGCGCATTTCAGCGAGGAAGAGGTGACGGCGAATACGCACAATACGTTGAAGCTGTTGCCGAAGCGGGCTGCGCAGTAGTTCTCGATTTGCTGGGCTGGCCCTATCGCGAGCAGGCTCACTCCTACAATTGATCGCATTTCTTCTGAAAGAACGCGGTTAATTGTAGGAGTGAGCCTGCTCGCGATGAGGCACTGAAGAGCACCACACAACCTCAAACCATCAGCGCAAAATTCAGCCGAAACTGCTGCGGCGTCACGCCCAACCGTCGATTGAACACCCCGCGCATATGCTGCGCATCGCGAAACCCGCACTGATACGCCACCGTCTTCAACGGCGCCGCCGTGCTCTCCAGCATCACCCGCGCCGCATCCACCCGCGCCCGCTCGACAAACTCCGCCGGCGTCACCTTCGCTTCCCGGGCAAACACCCGGGAGAAATTACGCGCGCTCATGTTCGCCGCGTTGGCCAGATCGGCAATGGTCAGATCACCCGTCAGATTGGCCAGCACATACAACTGCACCATCGCCACCGCCGACGTCGGCTCCGCGTGCGGTGTCAGAAACGGGCTGAACTGCGACTGACCGCCCGAGCGCTGAGTGAACACCACCAGCCGCTTCGCCACACTGAGCGCCACTTCAGCACCGTGATCACGCGCCAGTAAATACAGCGACAGATCAATCCCCGCCGTCACCCCGGCCGAGGTGTAGAGCGTGCCGTCCTCGACGTACAAACGATCGGCGTCCACCTGCGTCGATGGACACAACTGCGCCAAGGCTTCGGCATCGTTCCAGTGCGTGGTCACGGTGCGCCCTTCCAGCAACCCGGCGCGGGCGAGCATGAAAGCGCCGTTGCAGATCGAGCCGAAACGCTGAGCGCGGGCACAGGCCTCACGCAGCCAGGTGTCGAACGTCGCACCGAAATCCATGAACGGCAGTTGCGGCCCGCCGGCGACCAGCAGCAGGTCATAGGCGTCCAGCGCTTCGCTGAAATGGCGATGGGCGTTGAGGATCAAGCCGTTAGAACAGGCCATTGGTGTTTTTTCCAGACCGATCACTTCCAGCCGATAGTGATCTTCCGGCGCGAGGAAACGGTTAGCCTCGGCGAACACATCCATGGGGCCGGTGACGTCGAGCGACTGCACACCTGCGAACACCACGATGGCGACGGTTTTGTTCATGGCTGTGGATTCCCTTTCAAGAGCAAAAGATCGCAGCCTTCGGCAGCTCCTACAGGAGTCCGCTTTCTCATGTAGGAGCTGCCGAAGGCTGCGATCTTTTAGCTTGGCACGATTTGCAGGTGGATTGGCAAGGATCGCAGCCATGCGCCGATTGTTCGCTTGCAGCGTCGGGAACAGACTTTCCCCATCAGCGCCACGACGGCGCTTTCAGAAAGGAAAGCACCATGAGCACGACCATCGCCGGCATCAAAATCCCCGACTGCGCCCTCGCCCGCGCCACCACCGAGTACATCCGCGACATCGAATCCGATCTGCTTTACCACCACTCGCGCCGGGTATTTCTGTTCGGCGCGCTGAGCGGTGAACGCCAGCAACTGGCCTACGATCCAGAGCTGCTCTATGTCGGCGCAATGTTCCACGACCTCGGTCTGGTCGAAGGTCATCGCAGCGCTGACGAGCGTTTTGAAGTGGACGGCGCCAACGCGGCGGCGGCGTTTCTTAAGCCGTACGGTTTGAGCGATGACGACATCGAACAAGTCTGGTTATCGATCGCCCTGCACACCACGCCGGGCGTGCCGAAACACTTGCGCCCGACCGTGGCACTGGTGACGGCGGGTGTCGAGATGGACGTGCTGGGCATGGATTACGCAGCGTTCAGCACCGTGCAGCGCGAAGCGGTGGTGCATGCGCATCCACGTGGGGAAGGTTTCAAGGAATGCATCATCTGCGCGTTCGCCGACGGCTTGCGCCATCGTCCGCAGACCACGTTTGGCAACGTGAAGACCGATGTGCTGAAGGATCAGGTGCCAGGGTTCAAACCGATGAACTTCGTCGACGTCATCCGCAATTCCCCTTGGGTGAACTGAGGGCAAGATCAAAAGATCGCAGCCTGCGGCAGCTCCTACATTGGAATGTGTTCCCTGTAGGAGCTGCCGCAGGCTGCGATCTTTTGCTGTTAGGCCGCTTCCGGCGCAGGCGCGCGGCGGACGTCCGGTTGCTTCCACGAATCGGCAGCGCTTTCTTCGATGGCTTGCTGGATGGCTTTCTTGCGCGCTTCTTCGGCACGGCGGCTGAAGAACCAGACAAGGAACGTCACGATCGATACCGCCAGCAGAATCAGACTCGCCACGGCGTTGATCTCGGGCTTCACGCCCAGACGCACCGCCGAGAACACTTCCATCGGCAACGTCGTCGAACCCGGGCCCGAGACGAAGCTCGCCAGTACCAGGTCGTCCAGCGACAGGGCGAAGGACATCATGCCGCCCGCCGCCAGCGATGGCGCGATCATCGGGATGGTGATCAGGAAGAACACCTTCCACGGACGCGCGCCAAGGTCCATCGCCGCTTCTTCGATCGACAGGTCGAGCTCACGCAGACGCGCCGACACCACCACCGCCACGTACGCCGCACAGAACGTCGTATGCGCGATCCAGATGGTGACAATGCCGCGTTCCTGCGGCCAGCCGATCATCTGCGCCATGGCCACGAACAGCAGCAACAGCGACAGACCGGTGATCACTTCGGGCATGACCAACGGCGCGGTCACCAGGCCGCCGAACAGCGTGCGGCCCTTGAAGTGAGTGATACGGGTCAGCACGAATGCCGCCAGCGTACCCAGTGCCACCGCTGCCACCGCCGTGTAGCAGGCGATTTCCAGCGAGCGCACCACCGAGCCCATCAGTTGCGTGTTGTCGAGCAGGCCGACGTACCACTTGATCGACCAGCCGCCCCACACCGTCACCAGTTTCGAGGCGTTGAACGAGTAGATCACGAGGATCAGCATCGGCAGGTAGATGAACAACAAACCCACGACCAGCATCAGGCTGGAGAAACGGATGCGCTTCATTCTTTACCCTCCATTTCCTTGGCCTGACTGCGGTTGAACAGAATGATCGGCACAATCAGGATCGCCAGCATCACCACCGCCAGCGCGGACGCCACCGGCCAGTCACGGTTGTTGAAGAACTCTTGCCAGAGCACTTTACCGATCATCAGGGTTTCCGGGCCGCCGAGCAGTTCCGGGATCACGAACTCGCCCACTACCGGAATGAACACCAGCATGCAGCCGGCAATAATCCCGTTCTTGGACAGCGGAATGGTGATTTTCCAGAAGCTGTTGAAGGTGCTCGAACCGAGGTCGGAAGCGGCTTCCAGCAGGCTGTGATCGTGCTTCACCAGGTTGGCGTACAGCGGCAGGATCATGAACGGCAGGTACGAATAGACAACACCGATGTACACCGCAAGGTTGGTGTTGAGGATCTGCAGCGGCTCGTCGATAAAACCCATGCTCATCAGGAAACCATTGAGCAGGCCGTTGTTGCTGAGGATGCCCATCCACGCGTAAACGCGGATCAGGATCGCCGTCCAGGTCGGCATCATGATCAGCAGCACCAGCACCGTTTGCATCTCTTTACGGGCGGTGGCGATGGCGTAGGCCATCGGGTAGCCGATCAACAGGCAGAGGACGGTGCTGATCAGCGCCATCTTCAACGAGCCGAGGTAGGCGGCAATGTACAACTCGTCGCCCGCCAGCATCGCGTAGTTGCCCAGGTTCAGCAGCAGTTGCAGCTTCTGCTCAACGAAGGTGTAGATCTCGGTGTACGGCGGAATCGCCACATCGGCTTCGGCGAAGCTGATCTTCAAAACGATGAAGAACGGCAACATGAAGAACAGGAACAGCCAGATGAACGGGACCCCGATGACCAACTGCCGGCCACTGGGGATTATTCGGTTGATGCGGCGTTTGAATTTGCGCATGTTCATGAGCGAAGTACCACGCCGCTGTCGTCTTCCCAGTACACGTAAACCTGATCACCCCAGGTCGGACGTGCGCCACGGCGTTCGGCGTTGGCCACGAACGACTGCACCAGTTTGCCGCTCGGCAACTCGACGTAGAACACCGAGTGACCACCCAGATAGGCGATGTCGTGCACCTTGCCGCTCGACCAGTTGTACTCGCAGGTCGGTTGATCGGCGGTGACCAGCAGCTTCTCCGGACGAATCGCGTAAGTCACCGATTTGTCCTGCACCGAGGTGCTGATGCCGTGGCCGACGTAGATCTGCCGATCGAGGTCTTTGCAGGTGATGGTCGCGTGGCCTTCGGCGTCGTCGATCACTTCGCCTTCGAAGATGTTGACGTTACCGATGAATTCGCAGACCAGACGGCTGGTCGGGGTTTCGTAGATGTCGATCGGGCTGCCGATCTGAGCGATCCAGCCCAGGTGCATGATCGCGATGCGCTCGGCCATGGTCATGGCCTCTTCCTGGTCGTGCGTCACCATCACGCACGTCACACCCACGCGCTCGATGATCTCGACCAGTTCCAGCTGCATTTGCGAACGCAGTTTCTTGTCGAGTGCGCCCATCGGTTCGTCGAGCAGCAGCAGCTTCGGCCGTTTGGCCAGCGAACGCGCCAGTGCCACACGCTGACGCTGACCGCCGGACAGTTGATGCGGCTTGCGCTTGGCGTACTGGCTCATCTGCACGAGCTTGAGCATTTCGGCCACGCGGGCGTCGACTTCAGCCGCCGGAATCTTGTCCTGCTTGAGGCCGAAGGCAATGTTCTGCGCCACGGTCATGTGCGGGAACAAGGCGTACGACTGGAACATCATGTTGATCGGACGTTCGTACGGCGGCATGTCGGTGATGTCGACGCCGTCGAGGAAAATGCGCCCCTCCGTGGGCCGTTCGAACCCTGCCAGCATCCGCAGCAGAGTGGATTTGCCCGATCCCGATCCGCCGAGCAGAGCGAAGATTTCGCCCTTTTTGATTTCCAGGGACACATCGTCCACGGCAATCGTCTCGTCGAACTTCTTCGTGACCCGGTCGATTTTGACCAACACCTGTTTCGGTGTCTGGTCGCCCTCGAGGGCTTTCTTATAGGCGCCGGAGGCAACTGCCATTTACGAAACTCCCAGATAAAAACAATGCAGTCCGCCCCGCAAGGCGAACCCAGGATAGTGTGTGCCTTACATCCCCGACTTGACCTTGGTCCAGCTGCGGGTCATCAGACGCTGAATGTTCGGTGGCAACTCGGTCGACACGTAGGCCTTGTCGATAACGGCCTGCGGTGGGTACACCGACTCATCGGTACGGATGGACTGTTCCATCAGTTTGTCCGACCCAGGGTTAGGGTTGGCGTAACCGACGTAATCACTGACCTGGGCAATCACCTCAGGTTTCAGCAAATAGTTGATGAAGGCGTGAGCCTCCTTCACGTTCGACGAATCCTTCGGAATCGCCAGCATGTCGAACCACAGCGCGCCGCCCTCTTTCGGCACCGAGTAGGCGATGTTCACACCTTTCTTGGCTTCGGCTGCGCGGTTCTTCGCCTGGAAAATATCGCCGGAGAAACCGATGGCCACGCAGATGTCGCCGTTGGCCAGGTCGCCGATGTATTTCGAGGAGTGGAAGTAGGTCACGTAAGGACGCACTGCGAGCAGCTTGGCGGTGGCTTTTTCGTAGTCCTTGGGATTGGTGCTGTTGGCGTTCAGGCCCATGTAGTTGAGCACGGTCGGCATCATTTCATCCGCCGAATCGAGGAACGCTACGCCGCAGCTTTGCAGCTTCTTGATGTTCTCTGGTTCGAACAAAACGCCCCAGGAATCGATCTTGTCGACACCCAGCACAGCCTTCACTTTATCGACGTTGTAACCGATGCCGTTGGTGCCCCACAGGTACGGCACGGCGTACAAGTTGCCCGGATCGTTCTGCTCCAGACGCTTGAGCAGCGCCGGGTCGAGATTCGAATAGTTCGGCAGCTGCGAGCGGTCGAGCTTCTGGAACGCGCCCGCCTTGATCTGCTTGCCGAGGAAGTGGTTCGACGGCACGACCACGTCGTAGCCGGTACGCCCGGCCAGCAGTTTGCCTTCCAGGGTTTCGTTGGAATCGAACACGTCGTAAACCGGTTTGATCCCGGTGGCTTTCTGGAAGTCAGCCAGGGTCGTCTCGCCGATGTAGTCCGACCAGTTATAAATATGCACCGTACCGGCGGCCTGGGCACCGACAGCAATCGTCAGGCCGGCAGTGGCCAGCAGGGCATTGCGCAAAGAAGAAAAAATAGGCAAGTGGAGGTCCTCTAAATTAGTTGGGCCCAAGTTGCCCCGCGCTGCATGACAGCCGTGGCTGCCCGGCAACAAAACCGGCGCGCAACTTACCCTCGAAAAACCGTTCCAGCAAAACTTTTGTCATTTAATTGATCCGCTGGCCGCCATCGCGAGGGCGACGGCCAGCGGTTATTGCTTCAAACCGGCTTATTTACCGGATTTGATCTTGGTCCAGCTGCGGGTCATGATCCGCTGAGTTGCGGCCGGCAAGTCGGCGATCGCGTACAGCTTGGCCAGTACGTCAGCCGGTGGATAAACGCCCGGATCGCTGGTGATGTCTTTATCAACCAGTGGCGTTGCAGCGGCGTTACCGTTCGGGAAGCGTACGGCGTTGGTGATTTCAGCCATGATTTCCGGCTTCTGCAGGAAGGTCATGAACTTGTAGGCGCCTTCGACGTTTTCGGCATCTTTAGGGATGGCGACCATGTCGTAGAAGCTGCCCGCACCTTCTTTCGGAATGTTGTAGCTGACTTTCACCTTGTCACCGGCTTCAGCCGCGCGGGACTTGGCCTGGTAGATGTCACCCGAGTAACCGACGGCGACGCAGATGTTGCCGTTGGCCAGGTCAGAGATGTACTTGGAAGAGTGGAAGTAGGCGATCGAAGGACGCACCTTCATGATCAGCGCTTCAGCCTTGTCGATGTCTTCTTTCTTCTGGCTGTCGGTCGGCAGGCCCAGGTAGTGCAACGCCACCGGAATCATCTCGGTTGGCGAGTCGAGCAGGCTGATGCCGCAGGATTTCAGCTTGGCCGCGTTTTCCGGCTTGAAGATCAGATCCCACGAATCGACAGGTGCGTCGGCACCCAGTGCAGCCTTGACCTTCTCGGCGTTGAAGCCAATACCGATCGAGCCCCACATGTACGGGAAAGCGTGCTCGTTGCCCGGGTCGCTGACCGACACGGCTTTGAGCAAATCGGTGTTGAGGTTTTTCCAGTTAGGCAGCTTGGACTTGTCCAGCGTCTGGTAAACACCGGCCTTGATCTGCTTGGCGAGGAAGTTGTTCGACGGTACGACGATGTCGTAGCCGGACTTGCCTGCGAGCAGTTTGGCTTCGAGGGTTTCGTTGCTGTCGAAGACGTCGTAAACGACTTTGATGCCCGACTCGTCTTCAAACTTCTTGATGGTGTCCGGAGCGATGTAGTCCGACCAGTTGTAGACGTGCAACACCTTGTCGTCCGCCTGAGCCGCAGCCGCCATGATTCCCATCAGGGACATGGCGAGCAGAGTCTTGCCAGCGAGCTTTTTGCCTAATGCCTTCATGCGTAATGCTCCAAATTTTCTTTTTTTGAACCACTTTGTTCAGCGGCCGAACCCGGACAACTGGAACCGCGGCTAGTCTGGCAAGATCCGAGGCGGTCTTTCAAGAAAAGACCAGCCTTTCTGACAGCTTTGAGCGAGAGCGCCGAGGCTCCCCCGCTCAGAGCCTAGCACTTAGCCCTGCAACGCACTGAGGGTCAGATCCAGGCACTTGCGTGCCTTTGTAACCAGTTCATCGATCTCCGCTTTGCTGATCACCAGCGGCGGCGCGATGATCATGGTGTCGCCGACAGCGCGCATGATCAGGCCGTTATCGAAGCAGAACTGACGGCAGATCATGCCGACGCCCTTGCCTTCGTAACGCTTGCGAGTGGCCTTGTCCTGCACCAGCTCGATGGCCCCCAACAGACCGACGCCGCGAACTTCACCCACCAACGGGTGATCGTTCAGTTCCCGCAGACGTTTCTGCAAATACGGTGCCGTTTCGTTGTGCGCGTTCTCGATAATTTTTTCGTCGCGCAGAATGCGGATGTTTTCCAGACCCACTGCTGCTGCCACCGGGTGACCGGAGTAGGTGAAGCCGTGGTTGAAATCGCCGCCTTCGTTGAGCACTGCCACCACGGTGTCGCGCACGATCAGGCCACCCATCGGGATGTAACCGGAGGTCAGGCCTTTGGCGATGGTCATCATGTCAGGCTTGAGGTCGTAGAAATCGCTACCGAACCACTCACCGGTACGGCCGAAACCGCAGATCACTTCGTCCGCGACGAACAAGATGTCGTACTTGGCGAGAATTTCCTTGATGCGCGGCCAGTAGGTGTCTGGCGGAATGATCACGCCGCCGGCACCCTGAATCGGCTCGGCAATAAAGGCACCGACATTGTCCACGCCGACTTCGAGAATCTTTTCTTCCAGCTGATTGGCCGCCCAGATACCGAACTCTTCCGGGGACATGTCGCCACCTTCAGCGAACCAGTACGGCTGCGCGATGTGGACGATGCCCGGGATCGGCAAGTCGCCCTGTTCGTGCATATAGGTCATGCCACCGAGGCTCGCGCCGGCCACGGTCGAACCGTGATAACCGTTCTTGCGGCTGATGATGACCTTCTTGTTTGGCTGGCCTTTGATTGCCCAGTAGTGACGAACCATACGCAGCATGGTGTCGTTGCCTTCGGAGCCGGAACCGGTGAAGAACACGTGGTTCATGCCTTCTGGCGCCACGTCAGCGATCGACTTGGCCAGTTCCAGTGCCGGCGGGTGCGCGGTCTGGAAGAACAGGTTGTAGTACGGCAGTTCACGCATCTGTTTGGCGGCGGCGTCGGCCAGTTCATCACGACCGTAACCGATGGCCACGCACCACAGACCGGCCATGCCGTCGAGGATCTTGTTGCCTTCGCTGTCCCACAGGTACACGCCCTTGGCGCTGGTAATGATCCGCGGACCTTTCTCCTTCAGCTGCTTGAAGTCGCTGAACGGCGCCAGGTGGTGATCATTGCTGAGTGCTTGCCACTCGCGGGTTTGCGGGTTGTTGCTGGTCATGCCAATTCTCCTTGTTATCGGTGAAGGCGCGGCGTCTGCACGCCGCGCCCGGCGTATCAGACGGCGAAGAGCAGGTACTCGCGCTCCCACGAACTGATCACGCGCTTGAAGTTTTCATGCTCGGCCCGCTTGACCGCGACGTAGCCAGTGATGAAAGTTTTGCCCAGGTACTTCTCGATGGTTGCACTGTTTTCCATACGCTCCAGTGCATCCTCGATGGTCAGCGGCAGGCGTAAGTTACGGCGTTCATAACCGCGTCCGACCACTGGCGCACTCGGGTTGAGGCCTTCGACCATGCCGATGTAACCGCAGAGCAGGCTCGCGGCAATCGCCAGGTACGGGTTGGCGTCGGCGCCCGGCAGACGGTTTTCGACGCGACGGTTCTGCGGGCCGGCGTCCGGTACGCGCAGACCCACGGTGCGGTTTTCTTCGCCCCATTCCACGTTCACCGGTGCCGAGGTGTCCGGCAGGAAGCGGCGGAACGAATTGACGTTCGGCGCGAACAACGGCAGCAGCTCAGGGATCAGTTTCTGCAGACCACCGATGTGGTGCAGGAACAGCTGGCTCATGGTGCCGTCTTCATTAGAGAAGACGTTTTTGCCGGTCTCGATGTCGATGATGCTCTGGTGCAAGTGCATCGCACTGCCCGGCTCGCCCGTCATCGGTTTGGCCATAAAGGTCGCAGCCACATCGTGCTTGAGCGCGGCTTCGCGCATGGTGCGTTTGAACACCAGGATCTGGTCGGCCAGCGACAGCGCGTCGCCGTGACGGAAGTTGATTTCCATCTGCGCCGTGCCGTCTTCGTGGATCAGCGTGTCGAGATCCAGCTCTTGCAGTTCGCACCAGTCGTAGACGTCTTCGAACAGCGGGTCGAATTCGTTCGCCGCTTCAATCGAGAACGACTGACGACCGATTTCCGGACGGCCCGAGCGACCGATTGGCGGCTGCAACGGATAGTCAGGGTCGTCGCTGCGCTTGGTCAGGTAGAACTCCATCTCCGGCGCGACGATTGGCTGCCAGCCCTTGTCGGCATAGAGTTTGAGAACTTTCTTGAGGACGTTGCGCGGCGACAGCTCGATCGGGTTGCCTTGCTTGTCGTAGGTGTCGTGGATCACCTGCGCGGTCGGCTC
>NZ_JBIVMX010000071.1:0-26703 GCF_044753305.1 Pseudomonas sp. NPDC088429
CACCATGTCTAATCGCCAAACCGGCACCGTTAAATGGTTCAACGATGAAAAAGGCTTAGGCTTCATCACTCCTCAAGGTGGCGGTGACGACCTGTTCGTACACTTCAAAGCTATCGAATCCGACGGTTTCAAAAGCCTGAAAGAAGGCCAGACCGTCTCCTTCGTGGCTGAGAAAGGCCAAAAGGGTATGCAAGCTGCACAGGTTCGCCCAGAGTAATTTCTAGGCGCACTAAAAAAACCCCGTCCATGTGACGGGGTTTTTTATGCCTACAACAAAAGCCTTGTGAAATCAGCCGCAGTTAACGCGGGTGATCACCAGGTTGTTGTCGGTGTTCAGGTTCAAGCGATCGGAACGGTACTCAAGCGTGATCATGTCGTTCGGCTTGAGGAAGCGGGCATTCTGCGCGCCTGCTTTGGTGCGGGCTTGCTCCAGCAGTTCCGGCGAGGCTTTCTTGCCGATGGTGAATTGCGCTGCCGAAGCATCACAGCGGCTGTGTCCAGCTTCGGTCGCCACGGAATCCTTTGCCGACTCGCTGGAGGTCGTGCTGCAACCGGCCAACATGGCGGCGGCCATAAGTGCACCCAGTGTCGCGAACTTCAAAGGCATGAAGCCTCCTTATTTCAAAAAGTTAAGCTGAGATCGTGCGACCGCCATTCCGGCGTTTGGTTTCACGGCCGATGCCATCACCCTGCCCCACGATCGGAAAAACGCCGAGTGTGCCTGAGCGGCGTTCATGACTTCATCAATCAATCGTGACTGAATATTAACGGCGCTCAATAGACGTCGATGTAGTCAAACGGCGGATTCGGCCAGTTGTCCTTGAGCGCGTTGAAAATCTGCATCACCCAGACCTCATCACTGGCCGCGACATTGCCCACATAGCCCGAGCCTTTGGCCCAGGTTTCGAGGCGAAACAACAGTCCGTCGATATCCTGCCCACCGGTAATGCCCGAAGAAAGGTAAGCGATGCCGCCCTTGGTTACGCGCAGTTGCGTATGTTCGTCATCACTGGCTGAAGCGAGCAACTGGCGCACCGCGTCGAGCGTAAGGCCGTCAGGGGTATTCAAATCGATCTGCACAGCACGATCCTTGGGAAGCCGGAAAAGACCAAGTGTCGCATAGCGCTCCGCTCATGCCTAAGTCGCAGTGCCAAACGCCCGACAAAATGGTTAACTCGGCACACAGACTTCCCGACTTTTCGAGCGCACCTCATGACCACCATCAGCATCGACGCCGACATCAAAGCCAAATGGGCAGACGGACACAGCTCCTATAGTCCGGGGACGACGGAAGAATTGGCGCTGATTGGCATCGATCTATTGGTCAAAGAGTTGGGCACGGAAGCGGCCAAGCAATTCATCAAGCAGATTTTTGAGCGTTACCCGACTGAAAAAGCCGAGCAAGCAGAAAAGGCGTGAACTCTCGCTGGAGTAAAGGTTTAGGGCGTCTGCGCGGGCCTCTTCGCGAGCAAGCTCGGCTCCTACAAAACTGCGTGAATTTGTAGGAGCTGAGCTTGCTCGCGAAGACGGCCTTACCGACGACGCGCCTTCTGCGAGCGCGAATGCTTTATTTCAGGCGCTTCAGACGCTCGGTCAGCAAGTCGAAGAAACCCTGAGCGTCACCGTTTTCAACCCAGAAGGCATTCTTCGGCGCTTTCAGGCCGTCATACCAGTCAACAACGGTCTGGCCGAAAGTCGGGCCTTCACGGCTATCAACCACGACATTCACCGAACGACCGGTGAACAGCTCAGGCTTGAGCAGGTAAGCGATGACGGTAGCGTCATGCACCGGGCCACCCGGGATGCCGTAATGCTCCATGTCGCCTTTGATGTACTCGTTGAGGATGTCGCCAACAATCTTGCTCGCATTGTTGTTGAGCGCAGCGATCTGCTTCAGGCGTGCGTCACTGGTGAGGATCTTGTGGGTCACGTCCAGTGGCAGGTAGGTCAGTTTCACGCCGCTTTTGAGTACCACTTCAGCCGCTTGCGGATCGGCAAACAGGTTGAATTCGGCCACCGGGGTGATGTTGCCGCCATTGAAGTGCGCACCGCCCATGATCACCACTTCCTTGATGCCCTGCACAATCTCGGGCTCCTGGATCAGCGCCAGCGCCAGGTTGGTCTGCGGGCCGAGCATGGCGATGGTGATGCTGTGCGGCTTGGCGCTCTTCAGGGTATCGATCAGGTAGTTGACAGCATTGCCTTGCGCCAGGCCTTTTTTCGGCTCATGCACGGTGACACCCGACAGGCCTTCCTTGCCATGGATGTTTTCGGCGTAGATCGGCGTGCGCATCAGCGGCTTCGGCGCACCGGCGTAAACCGGCACATCCTCTCGCCCTGCCCACTCGCGGGCCAGACGTGCATTACGCGAGGTTTTGTCGAGACGCACGTTGCCGGCAACGGTGGTCAGCGCGCGAATGTTCAGTTCTTCTGGCGAGGCCAGTGCGAACAGCAAAGCGACCACGTCGTCAGCACCCGGGTCGGTGTCGATGATCAGGTCGATTTTTTCCGCCGCCTGAGCGCCGGTGGCAGTGATGACGGACAAAAGCAGCAGACTCCGGAGCAAATGGTGCAGTTTCTGAGCATAGCGTTGCATGGCGCATTCCTTGTGCTGGTGAAATCAAAAGTTAGAAGGTGACCCCGGCGACCAGCACGATGTTGCAGTACGGCTGGCATTCGCCCGTACGAACAATCGCTCGCGCCTGTCGGCTAAGCACCTTGAATTGCTCATGACTGAGCAGATCGCGGCGCCCCAAAGCGCCCTCTTCGTTCAACGCGTCCAGCGTGTTCAGCGCCGTCGGTTGCTTGTCGAAAATTTCTTTGGCTAGCGCATGGCTTTCCACCTGCATCTCGCTGAGCACGACTTTCAGCGTGCTGACGAAATCCGGCACGCCATGGGTCAGCGCCAGATCAATCAGCTCGACACCCGGCGGCACCGGCAGCCCGGCGTCACCGATGACCACCATGTCGCCATGGCCCAGGGAGGCGATCAGTCGCGACAGGGCGACGTTGAGCAGAGGAGTCTTTTTCATGCGGGTTTAAACGCCTGTACGTCGGATTGGGTGGGAATGGACGGTTGCGCGCCAGCGCGAGTGACCGACAACGCGGCGGCAATCTGCCCGTAGCGAATCGCTTCGACCTCGGATTTACCCGTGGCCAGCGCAGCGGCGAAACCACCGACGAAGGTGTCCCCCGCTGCCGTGGTGTCGACGGCTTTCACCTTCGGCGCCGGGAAATGCTCGAAGCTTTGACCGTTGGCGAACAGCGAACCTTGCGCGCCGAGGGTGATGATGACTTTGCCCGCGCCCATGGCGATCAGGTGGCTGGCCGCTTTTTCTGCGGACTCCAGCGAGTCCACCGGCAATCCACTCAACGCGGTCGCTTCGCTTTCATTGGGAATCAGGTAATCAATGGCGGTGAACCAGTCAGCGGGCAGCGGGCGGCTAGCCGGTGCCGGATTGAGGATCACGGTTTTACCGAGTGCGCGGGCACGTTTGAGCGCATGGCCCACGGTTGCGTCGGGAATTTCCAGTTGGCAGATGACCACGTCGGCCGCCTGCAACACCGCATCGAACTGGTCGATCACCGCAGGCGTCATCGCGCCATTGGCCCCGGCGACGATAACGATGGCGTTCTGACTGTTGTCATCGACCACGATCAACGCCACACCGCTGGAATCCTCAACGACACTCACTGCCTGGCAATCGATCTGCTCGGCCAGCAAGGCGTCGCGCAATTGCACGCCATAGTCATCGCTGCCCACGCAACCGACCATCGCCACCTGCGCGCCCAACCGGGCAGCAGCGACGGCCTGATTGGCACCCTTGCCGCCGGAAACCGTGGCGAAGGAATGACCGATCAGCGTTTCACCGCCGACGGGAAGGCGTGGCGCCCGGGTCACCAGATCCATGTTCAGGCTGCCTATTACCACTACATTTGCTGGCATACATCACTACTCGTCAATTCGGTTTCAGCGGTATTCGGTGAACACGCCGGACAGCGGCGCTGTCGATTCGCGCAGGACAATACTCGGGGTCACGATGCGTTGATCGGTGCCCAGATTCGGGGTGGCAATCCTTCGCAGCAGTACTTCGGCCGCCATCTCGCCCAGTTGCAGGATCGACTGGCCGACGGTGGTCAGCGCCGGGTACACGTAACGGCTCATCTGAATATCGTCGAAGCCGATCACCGACAACTCGCTCGGCACGCGCACGTTGCGCTCAGCCGCCGCACGCAACACGCCGATACCGATCATGTCGTTACCGGCGAAAATCGCGCTCGGCGGATTGTTTTCCAATAGGATCGCCGCCGCGTTGTAGCCGCCGGTGCTGGTGAAATCGCTTTCCAGCATGCGTTCCTGCCGGACTTCGATACCGGCCTCTTTCAGCGCTCGGCAATAACCGGCCTGACGCATCTGCGCCACGCTGGTAGTCGCCGGCCCACCGATGGTGGCGATGTCGCGATGGCCCAATTCCAACAGGTGGCGAGTCGCGAGGTAAGCGCCGTATTCGTGGTCGATGCGCACCAGATCCGCGTCGACACCGTCCAGTCCCCGGTCGACGATGACCATCGGCGTTTTAACACCGGCCAAGCCTTGCGCCAGACCGCTGTCACCCCCGGCGGAGGCGACGATCAAACCGTCGATGCGTTTTTCCAGCAGCACGCGTAAATAACTGCGCTGCTTTTCCGGGTTGTCGTCGGAGTTGCAGAGGATCACGCAGTAGCCGTTACGCTCGCAATAATCCTCGATGCCCCGCGCCAGCTCGGCGAAGTACGGGTTGAGACTATTCGGCACCAACAGGCCGATGGTCGCAGTGGTTTTGGCTTTCAGTGAGCGCGCCACGGCACTCGGCACGTAGTCGAGGCTCTTGATCGCCGCCTCGACTTTCAGCCGCACTTCCTGGCTGACTGGCCGGGTTTTGTTCACCACATGGGACACGGTCGTGTAGGAAATCCCCGCGAGCGCCGCCACATCCTTGATCGTTGCCATAAGTCTTTCTCAGCCCCGTCGACTGGCGCGTTGACTGCGATAAGTGTCGAGCACCACGGCAATGACGATCACCGCACCGGTGATGATGCGCTTGGTCGGCTCGCTCGCGCCAATCTGCGCCAGACCGGCCGCCAGCACCGAGATGATCAATACGCCAAAGAACGTGCTGATCACCGAACCGCGTCCGCCCATCAGGCTGGTGCCGCCGATGACCACGGCCGCAATCACTTGCAGCTCAAGGCCAGAACCGGCGTTCGGATCCGCCGCTTCCAGTCGCGAAATCTGAAACAGCGCCGCGATACCGGCCAGCAACCCCATCAGGCTGAACACCAGAATCTTGTACGGCTTCGGATTGATCCCGGCGAGGCGCACGGCCTCTTCGTTGGTGCCGATGCCGATCAGGTAGCGACCGAACACGGTGCGGGTCAAAACTGCTTGGGCAATGATGATCACCAGCAAGGCAATGATGAACGACGGCGAGATACCGAACGCCACCGGATTCGACAGCCAGGCGAACGAGTCACCAATGTACGCGGTGCGCGACCCGGTCATCTGATAGGCCAGACCCCGAGCCATTTCCAGCACACCGAGGGAGACGATGAACGACGGAATGCGCCAGGCCACGGTGATCGAACCGGTGACGGTACCGGCCAGTGCTGCCACTGCCATGCCGAGCAACGCCGAAGGCAACACACCCCAGCCCCAGCCGAGAATCGCCACGCTGACCGTCGACGCCGCCAGCGCCAGCACCGAGCCCACTGAGAGGTCGATGCCGCCGATGATCAGCACGAACGTCATGCCGACCGCCAGCACCATCAAGTCCGGAATCTGGTTGGCCAAAGTGCTGAAAGTGTTATAGGACAGAAAATGGCTGCTCAAGACCGAGAACAGCGCAATCATCGCCAGCAAGGCCCCGGCCAGGCCCAGATAAGTGCCCAGACCGTAGAAATTGCCACTACGTTTGCTGGCAGGAGATGCAGTTTTCATGGGAGATCCCTAGGCGCCGCTTCGTTGAGCAACGCATCACGTTTTTGGTAGCCGGCGAATGCGGCGGCAAGCAAATCATCCTGAGTCCAGCTGTCACGCTCGAAGGTGTCGATCAGGCGCCCCGCCGACAGCACACCGATGCGGTCGCAGATCAGCATCAACTCACGCAGATCGCTGGAGACCACCACCAGCGCTTTGCCTTGGCGAGTCAGTTCGCCGAGCAATGCATAAATGTCGAATTTGGCGCCGACGTCGATGCCTCGGGTTGGCTCGTCGAACAGCAGTACCGAGCAATCGCGCTCCAGCCAACGGCCGATCACGACCTTCTGCTGGTTGCCACCGGACAACTCTGAAACAAGCTGTGTCGGGCTCGAACTGCGGATGCGCATGGCGTCGATCTGACGCTTGGCCAAGGCGATTTCATCGCTGTTATTAACGACGCCGCCACTGGAAATTTCCGGCATGTTGCCCAGTGCGATGTTGGCGCTGATCGACTGACTGAGCAGCAGACCTTCGCCCTTGCGATCTTCGGTGATCAGCGCGATACCGTTGCGCACCGCATCAACCGGCGAACGCACGCTGACTACTTTGGCGGGCGAACCGAGGGCGATGGTGCCGCTGTCGGCCAGATCCGCACCGAAGATCAGCCGCAGCAATTCCGTGCGCCCTGCCCCGATCAATCCGGAAATCCCGTAGATCTCGCCGGCGCGCACTTCGAAGGAAACATCGCGAACCTTGTCGGAGCGAGTCAGGCCGGTGACCGTCAACGCTGGCGCGCCAATATTGCGCGCGCCCATATCAATATGCTCGCCCAGCTCGCGGCCGACCATCAGCGTGACCAGTTGCTCGCTGTTGTAATTGGCCATCGGCTCGACGCAGACCAGATTGCCGTCACGCAGCACGGCGATGCGCTGCGCCACACGGGCAAGCTCTTCGAGGCGATGGGAAATGTAGATGATCGAGACGCCGCGCGCCTGCAATCGGGTGATCTGCTCAAAAAGCATTTCGACTTCGCGCGCCGTCAGCATCGCGGTCGGCTCATCGAGAATCAGCACATGGCAATCGCCGATCAGGTTGCGGGCGATTTCAACCATCTGCTGATGGCCGATGCCCAGCTCGCCGACCAGTGTGTCCGGGTCGATCGCGTCGAGGCCGACTTGCGCCATCGCTTCGATCGCCGCTTTACGCAGTTGCTTGCGACTGATCCAGCCACCGTTGCTCGGCAAGTTGTCGAGAAACAGGTTCTCCGCCACCGACAAGGTCGGCAACAAATTGAGTTCTTGCATGACCATGCGCACGCCAAGCTCTTCGGCCTGAGTACGACTGCCCGGGCGATAGTCCTTGCCCTGAAACTGCATCTGGCCGGTGGTCGGAGTGACCAGTCCGCCAATGATTTTCGACAAGGTGCTTTTGCCGGCGCCATTCTCGCCGGTCAGCGCCAGCACTTCACCGCGCATCAGCGTCAACTCGATGCCGGTCAGCACCGGTTGCGCATAGGTCTTACCGATACCGCTGACCGAGAGGACAGCGTTCGGGGCGGAAACTGACATAAAAACTCTCCATGCGCTCGCCCGGACGGACGAGCGCCGTTGTGCCGCCAGAAGACTTACTTGGTGACCAGCTCGACCGGCGTTTCGATCACGCCATTCGGGCCGCTGTCGACTTTCTCGCCTTTGATGATTTTCAGCGCAGTCTCGATGCCGAATACAGCTTGTTTGGCAGCGTATTGATCAGCAGTGGCGAGCACACGACCGTCCTTCAGCATCGGCTTGATCGCGTTGATGTTGTCGTAACCAACGACCTGCACCTGACCAGCCTTGCCGGCGGCACGTACGGCGGAAACGGCGCCAACGGCCATGCTGTCGTTACCGGCCAGCAGTGCTTTGACGTCCGGGTATTCGCTGAGGATCGAGGCGGCAACCTTGTTGCCCTTGTCGATTTCCCAGTCGCCGGATTGCAGCGAAACCACTTTGATCTGCGCCGCGTCCATCGCGTCCTTGAAGCCTGCGGTTCGTTGCTGGGCGTTGGTGGTCGTCGATACGCCTTCGATGATGCCGACTTCGTCACCGGCCTTGAGCTGCTTGGCCAGGTATTCGCCGACCAGACGCGCGCCTTTACGGTTGTCCGGGCCTACGAAAGGCACGCTGATGTTTTTGCTTTTGACGATGGCCGGATCAAGCTGATTGTCGATGTTGATCACGGTAATACCGGCGTCGACGGCTTTCTTGATCACCGGCACCATGGCCTTGGAGTCAGAGGGCGCGATCACCAGAGCGTTGACCTTGGCCAGAATCATCTGCTCGACGATGCGGGTCTGGCCGGCGGTATCGGTTTCATCTTTGATGCCGTTGGAGATCAGGTCGAAATCGGCGGAGTGTTCTTTCTGGTAGGCCTTGGCGCCGTCTTCCATGGTCAGGAAGAATTCGTTGGCCAGGGATTTCATGACCAGTGCGACTTTAGGTTTTTCGACAGATTCGGCGAACGCCGAGGAGACAGGTAGCGCGGCGGCGGTGGCAGCCAGCATAGCGACAGCAAGAAGACGTCCAGCGAATGGCAGCTTCATGGGTTCACTCCGATCTTATGATTATTGTGAGCAAAGGTTGCGCTGGCGTAAGCTGCGTAGTCTTCCCTACAAGGGAAACCAGCCGATAAAGCCGCGCAAACGTTTGCGTAGACCGAACTATGCGAATCCCGCCGACATTTGTCAATAAACAGAAATCAGTATTTTGCGGCAGGGCAAGTCATCGGACTCGCCCTCTTCTCATGCCGTGGTATTGACCACGCTGCCGGTGCTCGAACCCTTGGCCATCTCTTTGACCAGGCTGGCCGCCACCTCCATAAGCGCTGCGTTGGTATCGGCGATCTGCCCCTGAATCGACATGACCGCGGTAGTCTTGGCTTCCGGAGTTGGATACTTCGCGGCTTGCGCGGCGGCTAGTTGCTGCTGCTGTTCCTGCAACTGCTTTTGCAGTTCCTGCATGCGCTTGAGCAGCAGTTTTATGGTGACGCTTTGATTGCCGCCGCTGTCAGCCTTGCTCTCTTCCTGCGCCGGCCCACCGGTTCTCACCGTTTTGCTATCAGCCTCTTCCTTGCCCACTGCATTGGGTGACGCTTCTGCATCCGCTTTGGCCAGCGCATCGATCGTTGCCGCCGTTTTACCACCGATGGTGACCGCGCCGGGGTTGGCAAAACCGACTGTCAGTGTCATGTGAAACTCCTGAAAAAATGGATTCCTTGAACAGGCATCGGCCTGCCTGACGCTTTCTTTAATAAGACGCTGGAAACGTCGGACTCCCGACAGGCAATCAACATCGCCATGCTTTTCGGTGAGCCGAACATAAAAGCCCGCTCTGTTCGGAAAGCCGGATATGCACTTGGTTACGACACGCTATCGATCGAATAAATCCTCATATAAATCATGAACTTAAACATTTTTCTCAAGCACAGTACGAATGGTACAGATCCTGCTCCCTACCCTGCACCCCGGCATCCAGATCGGCCGGGGCGCATCTAGATGAACCTGCATCAGCACCGTCTCACTACTAGAGAGAAAAATAATGAAATCTGCTTTCAACACTTTGGTTCCGGGCGCTTTGGCCCTCCTCATGCTCCTGCCCACCGCCCTTCAGGCAAAAGAAGTCGAAACCCAGACCAAACTCGCCAACGTTGTGGTGCTTGCCACGGGCGGCACCATTGCCGGTGCGGGTGCCAGCGCCGCCAACAGCGCGACGTATCAGGCCGCCAAGGTCGGCGTCGAGCAATTGATCGCCGGCATTCCCGAGCTGAGCAAACTGGCGAACGTGCGTGGCGAACAAGTCATGCAGATCGCGTCCGAAAGCATCACCAACGACAACCTGCTGCAACTCGGTCGTCGCGTCGCCGAACTGGCTGACAGCAAAGACGTCGACGGCATCGTCATCACCCACGGTACCGACACCCTCGAAGAAACCGCGTACTTCCTCAATCTGGTCGAGAAGACTGACAAGCCGATCATCGTTGTCGGTTCGATGCGCCCAGGCACCGCCATGTCCGCCGACGGCATGCTCAACCTGTACAACGCGGTGGCCGTGGCCAGCAGCAAAGACGCGCGCGGCAAAGGCGTACTGGTGACCATGAACGACGAGATCCAGTCGGGTCGCGACGTCAGCAAAATGATCAACATAAAAACCGAAGCATTCAAAAGCGCCTGGGGCCCGCTGGGTATGGTCGTTGAAGGCAAATCCTACTGGTTCCGCTTGCCAGCCAAGCGTCACACCATGGATTCGGAATTCGACATCAAAAATATCAAGAGCCTGCCTGACGTAGAAATCGCCTATTCCTACGGCAACGTAAGCGATACGGCCTACAAAGCCCTGGCCCAATCCGGCGCCAAAGCAATCATCCATGCCGGCACGGGCAACGGTTCGGTGTCTTCCCGCGTGGTGCCAGCCCTGCAAGAGCTGCGCAAGGAAGGCGTGCAAATCATTCGTTCGTCCCACGTCAACGCCGGCGGTTTTGTTCTGCGCAACGCCGAACAGCCTGACGACAAGTACGACTGGGTGGTTGCTCACGACCTGAACCCACAGAAAGCCCGCATTCTGGCGATGGTCGCGTTGACCAAAACCAATGACAGCAAAGAGCTGCAGCGGATGTTCTGGGAATACTGATTGACCTTCGCCCGATCATTTCTCGATCGGGCACACTTCACACCACTCGTTTACCGGGCGAGTGGTGTGTCGTTCACAACCCTTCTGCATTTTTCCTACAAAAAAATTGACTCGCCTCACATTAAAATCAAAAAACCGCTGTCAGAGGATTTTCTTGAATTTTAAGCAGTTGCGAAAATGCCTACAGTTAAATACTGTATGCACGTACAGCTTAATAAGGATAACCTCGTGGCCACCTCCCCTGATGCTCCTGACGCCTTTGAACGCATGGGTATGCGCGTTCAAAAGATCATCAATTCCCCTACCGCACAAAAAGCCAAAGCCGCACTGATCTTCCGTCTGCCGGACGAGCCGATGGATGACTGGGAGCGTTTGCTTGAGGAAATCGACGAGAACGACAACGTCACCCTCGCCTATCGCGACGATGGTGGCGTGCAGATTTTTTGGGTTGTGCCGAAGGAAGATTGATTCAATGAGTGTCCGCTGTTTTGTTTTGCTGTTGTTGTCGTTCATCGCTTTTGGCGCACAGGCCGGAGCGCCACGCACGTTTTCTGAAGCCAAGAAGGCTGCGTGGAAGCTCTACGCGCCACAGTCCACGGAGTTTTATTGCGGGTGCAAGTACTCCGGCAACAAAGTGGATTTGAAGGCCTGCGGTTATGTGCCGCGCAAGAACGCCAAGCGTGCGTCGCGCATCGAATGGGAACACATCGTCCCGGCTTGGCAGATTGGCCATCAGCGCCAATGCTGGCAGGATGGCGGCCGCAAGAACTGCACGCGCTACGACCCGACGTATCAGAAGGCCGAAGCCGATTTGCACAACCTGGTGCCGAGCATTGGCGAGGTCAACGGCGACCGCAGCAACTTCAGCTACGGCTGGCTGCCGGTGCAATCCGGTCAATACGGTTCGTGCCTGACCCAGGTCGATTTCAAAGCAAAGAAGGTCATGCCCCGCCCTTCCATTCGCGGCATGATCGCCCGCACCTATTTCTACATGAGCAAGCAGTACGGCTTGCGCATATCGAAGCAGGATCGGCAATTGTATGAAGCGTGGGACAAGACTTACCCGGTGCAAGACTGGGAGCGTCAACGCAATCAAAGCGTGGCGTGCGTGATGGGACGCGGCAATGAGTTTGTCGGCCCGGTGAACATGAAAGCCTGCGGTTGATCGAACACGCAAAAGAAAGGCCTCGAACGTGATGTTCGAGGCCTTTTTTGTGGCTAGCTGCCGGCCTTGTTGTAGCGCCAGTAACCCATCAGATTGAGCGACTCGCGCGGGATGCCACAGTCTTTGATCAGGTACCTGCGCAAGCTCATCACTGCCGCGCTTTCTCCAGCGATCCAGCCGTAGAAACCTTCGGCGGCGGTTTCGGCGATTTCCCAGAGTATTTCTTTGTCGATATCGACGTCGGCGAATTCGACAGTCCGACCGATGGATGAGGTGTGGATGGGTGGAACGGCTTTTTGCACCGCCTCAACCATCAATGTACCGGCGGTGGTTTTCTCGCGGATCAGCCACTGCACGGTCAGCCCCGGCCAATCGGGCACCGGCAGCATGTCCTGAGCGCTGTCGACTTCAAAGAACGCTTGAGTCTGGGGCGGAGCGGCTTTCGCGGCCAACACATCAAGAATGCCCATGGCAGCCGGCAACGCGGTGCCGTCGGCGACCAGCAGAACCTGATTAAGGATCTGCGGCGGCTTCCATTCGAAGCCCCCGGCGTCATTGGCCGAGAAGCGCCGGTCGGGCGCAAGGATCTGCATCGAATCCCCCGGTTGCGCACGAAGCGCCCAACGCGAGGCCGGGCCGGTTTCGCCGTGCAGGACGAAATCGATATCCACTTCGCCTTGTTCGGCGCGCAAATGGCGAATGGTGTAGGTGCGCATCGCCGGACGTCGATCAGCAATCATTGCCTTGAAGCGCGCGTACCAGCCTTCACCTTGAGCCAGTCTGGCCGGCGAACCGTCGGCCGCAGGGAAAAACAGTTTTACCCGTTGATCCGGCGCCCAGGTGGCCATGTCGTTGACCGAGGGATGGGCCAGGGTGATCCGCATCATGTGCGGGCTCAGTTGGGTTTTGCGTTGCAGGGTGACGTCGAACAGCTTGTAGGGGTTGGAGGCCATGCGGAGCTCCTTTGGGGAATCGTGACTGACTCGTATAAGACGAGTCACCTGCGACGTCCTTTAGGGCGCTCCGCTGAAAGGCAGGATTACGGCGTGATCGGGTGCTCGATCACCACCGATTCAATATTTTGTTTCTTGGCTTTTACCAATGCCGCGTCCACTTCTACTTTTCGCGCTTCGGCATCGGCTTGCGAGTTGAACGGGCCGATCAGAATGCGCGGTTTGCCGCTGCTGTCTTTGATCACCGTCGGGATAAAAGCGTGCTCGATCAACCAGCCGCTCAGGTCGCTGACAGCCTGAGGGGTTTCGCCGCGCACTTCGAGATCCCATTGCGGTGCAGCCGCCGCTGCTGGCGCCGTCACTGCTGCCGTTTGTGGTTTCGGTGCCTCAACGTTTTTGCCTTCACCACACCCGGCCAATACCAGTGCCGCGACCATCCAGACCAATTTGCGCACAACGCTTTCCTCGAAATTCTCAAAGGCGCGATCTTAACATTCAAAAATACTTCGCGAGCCCCGCAAAATGGGCACAAAACAACGAGAATGATGATTGCAGCCTCTGTATAGTTACGCCCTGGGAATTAATGCCGCATCTGCGCGTCAGAAAGAGGCACCCAAACTGTGAGACTTCGCACTAATCTATACGTACCACCGACCTCTGCACTGTCTGAATCAGGTGCCCTACAAAGCAATCAAGGAGAAGACCATGCTGATACTCACCCGCAAAGTCGGTGAAAGCATAAACATTGGTGATGACATTACGATCACCATTCTGGGCGTAAGCGGCCAACAGGTTCGCATCGGCATCAACGCTCCAAAGAACGTTGCCGTACACCGTGAAGAGATCTATCAGCGCATTCAAGCTGGCCTGACCGCACCGGACAAGCCACAAACGCCCTGAGCCTCACAGCAGTCAGTAGCCAGTTAGCTTGCCCGCGCGCAATGACTGGCTAAAGATTCATGCGCCGTCCTGCCATCCACCCCCACTTCGTTGGCCACGGCGCTTGATATGCTTTCCCGCCCCGCTTGATCCACCCTGCCCTCTGTTGAATCCGATACTACCCGCCAATCTTAAGGCTTGATGTCGGACGTTTCCGAGAGAGCACGGGGAATCCGCTCTCCTAGCCGAACGTCACCCCTCGCGCCATTCCTGTTGCGGCGACAACCATCAGCACCAGCAATAGCGCTTCAGCGTGACTGATTCGTGCATAGATTTTTGCCCGCCCGGTATCAATCGGCTTGCCCTTTGCCAAAGCGATCCGCCATTTGATCAACGTAATCATCGGCGCGAGCTCCATCAGCAGAATCAGCACAAACAACGTCATCTTCAGATGGAACAGCGGCTGATGCAGGTAATAGTCGGTGCCTTTTTCATACCCACCGAAGGCCCGCATCCCGCCGGTGATCAGCAGGATCAACGCAGAGACACCCCATAGATTGTCAGCGAGCAAAACCCGCTTCACCTCTCCGGTTCCGGCAGCGAGTCGACTGAACGCCGTCCCGCGCGTCAGTACCGCCCAGAAGCCCAGGGCAAACGCCAGTAGATGAACCGCTGCAAGAAACCAGTGAACCAGCATCGAAACACTCCCCTCAGCAAGAGTCGGAAATCGGCCAGTCAGTAGTAGTCGAAAAAGTAGGGATTTGCTCGCGCAGGTACGTAGGACTTATTACGTCTTTGCGCAGGAAGAAAGGGAGAAGCCAAATTGCAGGCAAAAAAAATCCCAAGCAGCTGATGGAAGCTTGGGATTTAAAAATGCATAAACCGTGGTGGTGAACGCGGGGCGAATGTTACTGAAATTCACAGTCTGTAACAAGGTGTTTTTGATAACCGGTTGGTTAAATAAAAACGTAACCCATTCAATATACGAATTATTTTTCATGGCCTCAGCGACGAACGGTGATCGCTTACCAAGGATTGGTTTGAATTTATAGATTCACAACTCGACCAGTTTTTACGAGCAACCCCGGAGCAGATTCCTTGGAAAGGTCGACTGCATTCGACTTAACCACTTTCCACGCCGAACAACTCACTCAGGCAGAAAAAATGAATTACCTGATTCGGCATTCGGTCAAGAATTGTGAACGCAGTAAATCTGACGAGGTGCAGTAATGACTATCGAAGCAGAGACACTCGTACAACTGACCGAAGCGCTCCAGCAACGCGGCATGACTCTGGTATCAGACGTTGCATTCATCCGAGCGCCCTACCGGCATAACCATCGCTGGGTTTGCAGCGTAGAGTAAATAATCGACTGGATCTGTCTGTGGCAGCAGTCAGGATTGACGAAGACTCCTGCTCCAACGACTTTTGCAAATCGCAGACAACAAAAAAGGGCCCACCTTTCGGTGAGCCCTTCTAGACCGCCCAGCAGAGCGGATTTTGTTTGGTAGGCGCGATTGGACTCGAACCAACGACCCCCACCATGTCAAGGTGGTGCTCTAACCAACTGAGCTACGTGCCTGCTGTGAGGCGGCATTCTACGGAATTCCGGAGGGGTGTCAACACCTTTTTTTCACCTAACCCTATGAATATGCAAAATATTTAATTTCGAGTCGGCGACGAGGATTTTCCGGTGGCTGGCGGAGGTTTTTCAACTCGGGTAGGATCGATGCACTCGTAAAATATATTAAACAGAGGCTACAGGATGGCGAACACCCCTTACCCAGAGTCTTATTACGCTGCGTCGGCCAATGCCGTACCGCCCCGTCCTGTTTTGCAGGACGACGTGGAGACGGACGTCTGTGTGATCGGCGCCGGGTACACCGGGCTGTCCTCGGCGCTGTTTCTGCTGGAGAACGGGTTTCGCGTGACGGTGCTGGAAGCGGCCAAGGTCGGTTTTGGCGCATCGGGGCGCAATGGCGGGCAGATCGTTAACAGTTATAGCCGCGACATTGATGTGATCGAGCGCAGCGTCGGTCCGAAGCAGGCGCAACTGCTCGGGCAGATGGCGTTTGAAGGTGGGCGGATCATTCGTGAGCGTGTGGCCAAGTACAACATTCAGTGCGACTTGAAGGACGGCGGCGTGTTTGCCGCGCTGACTGCCAAGCAGATGGTTCATCTGGAATCGCAGAAGCGCCTGTGGGAGCGCTTTGGCCATACGCAGCTTGAACTGCTGGATCAGCGCCGCATTCGCGAAGTGGTGGCGTGTGATCAATATGTCGGCGGCATGCTCGACATGAGCGGCGGGCACATTCATCCGCTGAACCTCGCGCTAGGCGAAGCGGCCGCTGTGGAGTCGTTGGGCGGCAGCATTTATGAGCAATCGCCCGCTGTGCGTATAGAGCGCGGCGCTAACCCGGTCGTGCATACGCCGCAGGGCAAGGTGCGGGCCAAGTTCATCATCGTTGCGGGCAACGCTTACCTCGGCAATCTGGTGCCGGAACTGGCAGCGAAGTCGATGCCGTGCGGTACGCAGGTGATCACCACCGAGCCGCTGGGTGATGAGCTAGCGAAAGCGCTGTTGCCGCAGGATTACTGCGTCGAGGACTGCAACTACTTGCTCGACTATTACCGACTGACCGGCGACAAGCGTCTGATCTTCGGCGGCGGTGTTGTTTACGGCGCCCGGGATCCGGCGAACATCGAGGCGATCATCCGTCCGAAAATGCTCAAGGCGTTTCCGCAGCTCAAGGATGTGAAGATTGATTACGCCTGGACAGGAAATTTCCTGCTGACCTTGTCGCGTTTACCGCAGGTTGGGCGGCTGGGTGACAACATCTATTACTCGCAGGGCTGCAGCGGTCATGGCGTGACGTACACGCATCTGGCGGGCAAGGTATTGGCTGAGGCATTGCGCGGTCAGGCTGAGCGTTTTGATGCGTTTGCGGATTTGCCGCATTACCCGTTCCCGGGCGGGCAGATGTTGCGCACGCCGTTTGCGGCGTTGGGGGCTTGGTATTACGGGTTGCGGGATAAGTACGGTTTTTAAATTCGAGCTATGGAAACCCTGTGGTGAGGGGATTTATCCCCGATGGGTCGCGCAGCGGCCCCAAAAAATGGGACTGCTACGCAGTCCATCGGGGATAAATCCCCTCGCCACAAATGCACCTACCACCTAATCAGAGCTGGTCGCGGGCGATGCCGCTACGAATCCGCAGGATATCGGCGAGTACCGCCAAGGCAATCTCCGCCGGCGTCTTGCTGCCAAGGTTAAGCCCGATCGGCGCATGAATTCGCGCCAACTCACTCTCCCCCAGCCCGCCAATCCGACGCAGGCGCTCAAAGCGTTTCTGCGATGTCTGCAGCGAACCCATTACGCCAATGTAGAACGCTTCGGTACGCACTGCTTCCATCATCGCCAGATCGTCGATGCGCGGATCGTGGGTCAGCGCCACCACCGCCGTATCACGGTGGCAGCCACCATCGGCAATAAACACCGATGGCAGTTGCCGACGAATTTCCACGCCATTGAGCACCACACCTTCAAGCACTTCATCGCGCGGATCGCAGAGAATCACTTCAAAGCCGAGACCGACCGCAAATTCGGCACACGCCTGCGCGACGCTGGAATAGCCGGCGAGCAACAAACGTTGCGCCGCGCCGATGCGGATACGCACCCGATCAATCTCACGCTCGATGCGCGCACCCTGCTCGCGATCAGCGAACAGGCTGCGCGCACCGCTGGCCAGATCGACCTCGCGAATCAAACGACGCTGACCAAGCAGCGCCGACTCCAACTCACGCAGATGCGCCTGCACCTCGCAGTCAGCGTCAAATTTCTCAACCAGCACATCGAGAATGCCGCCGCACGGCAGGCTGACCCGCGAGCGCGGATCGTCGCCTTCGCCATAACGCACGACGTTGATCGCATCGAGAAATGCACCTTCGGCGACGCGCTCAAGAAAGTCTTCCTCGACGCAGCCACCCGACAGCGACCCGATCCACTGCCCGCCTTCGTTCACCGCCAGCAGCGAACCCGGCGCGCGCGGCGCCGAGCCGTAGGTGGTCAGCACGGTGCAGAGCCAAATGCGCTGCCCCGCCACCGACCACTCCAGCGCTCGCCGAACCACTTGCAGATCGAGATGCTGCATGTCAGTGCGCCTTGTGCTCGATGGACGGTGCGTCAGCTTGCAGCTTCTGCACGTCGCCCACCGCCAGCTCAGCCGACTGACCACCCCAACCTTGACGCAGATAGTTGAGCAGATCGGTCAGTTGTTCAGGCTTGAGTTTGTCGGCGAAACCCGGCATCGGCTGCATACGTTCGAAGCCAGAGAATTTCTGCTCGCCGATACCGTCCTCGATCACGCGCAGCAGGTTGCGCGGGTCTTCCAGACGCAGCGTGGTGTTGCCGCGCATGGCCACCGCGATGTGCGGTTTGCCTTCGCCACCGACCGCATGGCAACCGGCGCAGACGTTCAGGTATTCCTGCTGACCGCGCTGGGCACTGGCGCTGAGTTTCTCGACCGGCACTTCAACCAGCGCTTTGGCTGCCGGCGGTTTGTCGCCAAGCAGGAACGTCGCCATCGCCGCCAGATCCTGATCGCTCAGGCCCTGAGTGCTGTTGTGGAACACCGGGAACATCTCGTTGAACATCGTGCCTTGCGCGCTCATGCCGTGCTTGAGGAACGTGCTCAGATCCTGTTCGTTCCAGCCGCGCGCGGCCAGATCAGTGGCCAGCAGGCTTGGCGCCAGATAACCATTGAGGATGCCGCCCGTCAGGCGCTTGTCCAGTTCCATCGCGCCCGGCAGGCCGCGTGGCGTGTGACATTCGCCGCAGTGGCCAAGGACTTCGACCATGTACTGGCCGAGCTTCCATGCTTCACTTTTGCCTTCGGCCGGCTCCAGCTTCAGCGCTTTGCCGTACAGCACGTTCCAGCCCATCAGGCCCAGACGCACGTTGAACGGGAAGCTCAAACTGGTGACCGGTGCAGCGCGCTCGATCGGCTCGATGGTTTTCAGGTACGCATGGATCGCGTCCGAATCTTCGCGCGGCATCAGGTGATACGAGGTGTATGGCATCGCCGGGTACAGGTTCGCACCGTCGCGACGCTTGCCTTCGGTCAGCGCGGCGAAGAACTCGTCATCGTTGTACAAACCGATGCCGTGTTCTTTGCTCGGCGTGATGTTGGTGCCGTAGATCGTGCCGAACGGCGAGACGATCGGCAGCCCGCCGGCAAACGGCGCGCCGCCCGGTGCGGTGTGGCACGCCATGCAGTCAGCGCCGCGAGCCAGATACTCGCCGCGTTTGACCTGATCATCGGCGTGAGCAAACAACACCGGCGCAGCCAGACCGACCGCCAGGGTCAGTCGGGTCAGAAAAAGCTTCATGCTTAACCCTCCTTGACCAGGCCGAGATCGGTCAGCACGTTGCGGGTGGCGTTGTAGTAACGCACGTACCCGGTGCAACGGCAGATGTGATGGCCGAGGCTGTCTTCGATGACTTGCTCGAGTTTGCTTTGCACGGTCGGCTGGCGTTGCAGCTTCTCGACCAGCACGGTCGCGGCGTTGACGAAGCCTGGCGCGCAGTAGCTGCACTGGAAGGCGAACTCATCAACGAAACGTTGCTGGATCGGGTTCAGCTCAGTGACTTGGCCCGCTTCGTCACGCTTGGCGTGCGATTCGATGGTGCGGACTTTCTTGCCTTCGAAGTAATGCGCGCCGGTGATGCAGGTGCGCACTTCTTCGCTGGTGCCGTCCGGGTTATCGACAATCACCACGCAGGCGTGGCAGATGCCTTGACCGCAGCCCAGACGCGAGCCGGTGAGGTTTTTGTATTCGTGCAGGTAGTCGATCATCGGCAGGTCATCAGGGATGTCCACCGGGCCGACGGATTGACCATTGAGGGTCAGTTGAAGCGGACGGTTAGCCATTGAGGGCCTCCTTGATGCGCGCTGGAGTGATAGGCAGATCGCGAACACGTTTACCGATGGCATGCGCCACGGCGTTACCGATGGCCCCGACAACCGGGATCATCACCACTTCAGCGATGCCTTTGGACGGATCGCTCGGCGACAGTGCCGGGAGAATCTCCGACGTCTGTTTCCACACGGCAACGTGACGCGCCATCGGCAGACGGTAACGGTTGAAGTTCCAGTCACCCTCCCCCGGCCCGCCTTCGTACAGCGGCATCTCTTCCATCAGTGCGTGACCGATGCCCATGGCGATACCGCCTTCGAGCTGGCCCTTGACCAATTCTTCAACCAACACACGACCGCACTCGACCCACGAATGGTGGTTGAGCACTTCAACATCCAGCGAGCCTTTGTTGACCTTCAGCTCGACCAGCGTGGCTACCGGGCTGTAGTAAGTCACGGCAGCGTTGTTCAACTGAACAACCGGGTAGTTGATGTTCTGGCGATCCAGCAGATGGAAACCAGACGTGGTCATCAACGCTTTCTTGGCTTTCGGCGCACCATCACCGTATTTCACCGCCAGACCGTCGAGCGGCAGACGCTCGCGCACGCCGTCGATGCTGTATTCGGCCTCAGCCCAGCTCCAGCGGTTGAACGCATGAACGGTGGCGCCGGTAACCAGACCACGCTCGTGAGCGTGCTTGGCCAGCTCTTCGAAGGTCAATGGCTGCATGCCGTTGGCAGTCAGTTTGCCATCCACCCAGTGCGCATCTTCGCGACGCACAACGTATGGGTTGGCTTGGCCGCCGTAAGGGCCCTGACGCCAGATCTCCATGGCCGCCGGCCACAAACCGTTGTTGAACAACACGCGGGCTGCTTCACGGGTGGCGTGACTGAAGTAGTAAGCCGAGTTAGTCGCGGACGACGCCGAGGCCAACTTGCCGACCCAGCGCGGGTTGCGCAGCAGGTTATCTTGGTCGGCCTGGCTCATGATGTAAGGGTTGCCGCTGGTGATCAGCTGCATTTCCTTCCATTCGGTTTCGCCAGTCTTCACTTCGTGGGCCGGGCTGCCGAGGAAATCGGCGACGACCAAGGCTTGCGACGTAGACATGCCGGTGCCGATTTCGATACCGATGTGGCGCAAGGTGATGCGACCGTCAGCGGTGAATTCGATGCTGGCCATCGGCGCTTCAGAACCGGTGCCAAAGTCTTTCTGGCAGATGGCGAAACCAACGCCGTACCAGTTATCCGGGTCAGCGGCTTCGCGCTGCTTCTTGATCGCGTCGCGGTTTTTCCAGACTTCGTGTGCAGCGGCCTTGTCGAGAATCTCGTGCAAACGCAGAGCACCGGCCGGGATCGCGCCCTGGGTGTTTTTCATCCCCGAACGCAGCGCATTTTTGCGGCGCAGTTCGATGGCATCGACGTTCAGGCGATCGGCGATTTCGTCGACCATCATTTCGGTCGCCGCCATGCTTTGCAGGGTGCCGTAACCGCGCATCGAACCGGCTTCAACACCACGCGAGTGATACGCGGTGACTTGAAGGTCGTTCTGCGGCATGTAGTAAATCGACTGCGCAGCCGTGGCGCCCACAGCGGCTACTGACGGGCTGTAGTTGATCCGGCCACCACCGTCGACGCTCATGTCAGCGAGGAAAACCTTGAAGGTCTGATCGTTCTTGTCCACGGCCAACTGGTAGCGAATGTCGAACGGGTGACGCTTGATGCCGCTCTGGAACTGCTCGTAACGGTCGTTCGCCAAACGCACTGGCACACCGGCGCCGTACAGCGCAGCGAGGGCTGCGTAGTAAACGAAGATGTTGTGGTCTTTGGAACCGTAACCCACGGTGTAACCCGGGTGCATGTTCAGGTTGTCCAGGCCGAAGCGCGACGGCGAAATCATTTTCGCGGTCTCGGTCGCCGCTTCCAATGGGCACTGGGTAGCCACCACGAAATGCAGGGTCTTGGTTTTCGGGTCGTACCAGCCGTTGCCGTTGTCCGGCTCCATGGCGGCCGGCTCGATCGACGGCGTCTTGTAGCGCTCGTCGAACACCAGCCAGTTGTCCGGCGGCGTGTTGATCTGCCCCTTCATGCGATCGGCGTAGAACAGGCCACGCTCGGTGAGATTACCGTGCAGGTTCGGCTGGGAATTCCACACCGGGCGACGGTTTTTCAGCATCGGGAACAGGATCGAATCCTTGAGGCTGGCGAATTCGTCTTCATCTGCCGAGGTCGGGCCGCCCACGCGCACGTAGCGGAAGCTGCCGTAGGGATCGCCTTCGTAGAACGGCACTTTGGCGCCGTAACGAATCGCTTTGTCATTGAATTTGAGTTTGTTCTTGGCCTGACGGAAACGCTCGAAGTCGTTCCAGATCAGGATCGCTACCGGGTGACCGATGAACATCGGCACTTTGCCTTCAGGCAGCAGCGGATCCGGTGCATGCTCCTCAGGGAAGACGATACCGTCCTTGTCCAGATCGGCAGCGGTGACGATGCGGTCAGGCTGCAGATCGGCGCCAAGCCACGACAGGTCGTAACCGGCATAGATATGGTCGGCCTTGATGGTTTTCAGCAGCATGGCGTGGCCTTGCTGCTCGGGCCAGCCCGGCATGTCCTTGGAACGGATGTCGCGGGCAAAGACTTTGCTGCCGCAGACTTTCGACAAGGCATCGTTACGCTGGCGCGCTTTGCCATTGTTGCCGAGCCATTTTTCGGACGGCACGGTCACGCTGTTTTCCATCAAGGCAGCCAGCGCCTGGGTGCTGAGCGGCGTAAGCGTGACGCTCACACCCGCCACCAGCCCGCCCTGGAGGAACGAGCGCCGGGTTATTTCACGGTTGGACATGGATCATCCTCTGGACGGTTATACATCCGCCCTTCTGGTTATCTACTGGGGAATCTCGAGTCTTGCAGAAGCCCTTCTTGGCTAAACGAAGGACGAAATGACAGTGCAAAGCTGACCGAAAGGTTAACTTTAAAGGTTTCTGCGCTCGCAGCAAACAACCAGATACAAATTTCTGACTAAAGAATCAAAAAAGACAATGCGACGTGGCACCGCAGGATGGTTACAGGCATCCCTTGTAGGAGCTGTCGAGTAAAACGAGGCTGCGATCTTTTGATCCTGTTTTTTACGATCAAGATCAAAAGATCGCAGCGTGCCGCAGCTCCTACAGGGAGCCGGGTTGCGTGATGGGAGCAGAGGTCAAATTTCAGACACAAAAAACCCCGGTCTTTCGACCAGGGTCTTTGCTATCGATTCCGAATCAACCAACGGTTGCTTTCGGTGCTTCAAGGCGTTCAGTGATCCTTGAAGCAGATATGGCGCAGCGGACGGGACTCGAACCCGCGACCCCCGGCGTGACAGGCCGGTATTCTAACCGACTGAACTACCGCTGCGCGTCGGTGCAGGCACTTTCAGCCTACGTTCTTGCTTACGCAAGTTTCTCGGGAGTGGTGGGTGATGACGGGATCGAACCGCCGACATTCTGCTTGTAAGGCAGACGCTCTCCCAGCTGAGCTAATCACCCGTTTGCATCTCCGAGGCCGCGAAATTTACGCAGGTAGCGAACCTAAGTCAATAGCAGGATTGAAGTTTTTCTAAAAAAGACGAAATTGCTTCAATCCCTGAGAAAGTAACATCCATGAAACCGCTATCGCGAGCAGGCTCACTCCTACACGTTCGCGGCTTCGCTTCTTACTCTGTGTAAATCATCTTCTTGGTCATACCGCCATCGACGACGAATTCCTGCCCGGTGACAAACCCGGCATTCCTCGACAGCAACCAAGCAACCATCGCCGCCACGTCTTCAACCGTCCCTACCCTGCCCGCCGGATGCTGAGCATGATCAGCATCGGCCAAAGGCTCAGCCCGACGCACAGCAGGATCGCGTGCATCGATCCAGCCCGGGCTGACCGCATTAACACGAATCTCCGGCCCCAGACTGATCGCCAACGCATGCGTCAGCGCCAACAACCCGCCCTTGCTCGCCGCGTACGCCTCAGAGTCGGCTTCCGATTGCCGCGCACGGGTCGAAGCCAAATTGACGATCGAACCGTTGTGAGCGCGCAGGTACGGCGCGCAGTGCTTGGCCAGCAACATCGGCCCACTGAGGTTCACCGCCAACACACGATTCCAGTAGGCCAGATCGAGGCTTTCCAGGGTGATGTTGTGCGGATCAGCCACGGCCGCGTTGCACACCAGCGCATCGAGACGACCAAACTGCCCCAACACTTCAGCCACACCGAGCGCGACCTGAGCTTCGTCGGCAACGTCCATGGCGATAAACCAGGCACTTTCGCCCAGCACCTTCGCCACTTTCGAACCGCGCGCACGATCCAGATCCGTCAGCACCACTTGCCAGCCTTTGCTGATCAGCCACGCCGCAATCCCCAGACCGATACCGCGCGCGGCACCGGTGACCAGCGCAACGCGGCCATGAGTACCGGGTTTCGGGGTCGACAACTCGATCACAGCGCTGCCAGACCGCGCGCCAGATCGGCTTGCAGATCCGCCACGTCTTCCAGACCGACCGCAATGCGGATCAGGCTGTCACGAATGCCCGCCGCTTCACGTTCTTGCGGCGCCAAGCGGCCGTGAGAAGTGGTGCTCGGATGGGTGATCGTGGTTTTGCTGTCGCCGAGGTTGGCGGTGATCGAAATCAGTCGAGTTGCATCGATAAAGCGCCACGCGCCCTCTTTGCCACCCTTGACCTCAAAGCTCACGACCGCACCGAAGCCTTTCTGCTGACGCTGGGCCAGCTCATGTTGCGGATGGCTCTTGAGACCGGCGTAATGGACTTTCTCGATGCCGTCCTGCTGCTCCAGCCATTCGGCCAGTTGCTGGGCGTTGGCGCAGTGCGCCTTCATCCGCAGGTTGAGGGTTTCCAGCCCCTTGAGGAAGATCCACGCATTGAACGGGCTCAGGGTCGGCCCGGCAGTACGCAGGAAACCAACGATTTCTTTCATCTGCTCGCTGCGACCGGCGGCCACGCCGCCCATGCAACGGCCCTGACCGTCGATGAACTTGGTCGCCGAGTGCACAACGATGTCCGCGCCCATTTTCAGCGGCTGCTGCAAGGCTGGCGTGCAGAAGCAGTTGTCGACCACCAGCATCGCGCCTTTGGCGTGCGCGATTTCTGCCAGCGCGGCGATATCGACCAGCTCCGCCAGAGGATTGGACGGCGACTCGACGAAGAGCAATTTGGTGTTCGGCTTGATCGCCGCATCCCAACCCGACAGGTCGGCCAGTGGCACATAGTCGACTTCCACGCCGAAACGCTTGAAGTACTTCTCGAACAGACTGATGGTCGAACCGAACACGCTGCGCGAGACCAACACGTGATCGCCAGCGCTGCACAGGCTCATCACCACCGCCAGAATCGCGGCCATGCCCGTTGCGGTGGCAACGGCTTGCTCGGCGCCTTCCAGCGCAGCAATGCGCTCTTCGAACGCGCGCACGGTCGGGTTGGTGTAACGCGAGTAAACGTTGCCCGGCACTTCGCCGGCAAAGCGCGCGGCCGCGTCGGCGGCAGTGCGGAACACGTAACTGGAGGTGAAGAACATCGGATCACCGTGCTCACCTTCCGGCGTACGGTGCTGACCGGCACGTACGGCCAGGGTATCGAACGCTACGCCTTCAAGGTCGCTGTCCAGCCGACCGGCATCCCATTCCTGACTCATGCTGTCACTCCTTGCCCTGTTCTGAAATAGATACAAAACCGGCCCGGAGGCGTGATGCCTTTGTAGGAACAGGGCTTGCCCGCGATGGGGCCTCTGGCAGCGCCAAAAGCTTCGCGGGCAAGCCTTGCTCCTACAGGCCGGTGATTACTTAGTTGTTGTAAAGATCGATGATCGCACTGACCGCTTGGGTCTTGATCTTCGAGGAGTCATTACGCGCCTGCTCGATCTTGTCCAGATACGCCTCATCGACGTCGCCGGTAACATATTTGCCGTCGAACACCGCGCAATCGAAGCTCTCGATCTTGATCTTGCCGCCACCGACCGCTTCGATCAAGTCAGGCAAGTCCTGATAGATCAGCCAGTCAGCGCCGATCAGATCCGCCACGTCCTGGGTCGAACGGTTGTGTGCAATCAACTCGTGAGCGCTTGGCATGTCGATGCCGTAGACGTTCGGGAAGCGCACCGCCGGAGCAGCCGAGCAGAAGTAGACGTTTTTCGCGCCGGCTTCGCGGGCCATCTGGATGATCTGCTTGCACGTGGTGCCGCGCACGATCGAGTCGTCGACCAGCATCACGTTCTTGCCGCGGAATTCCAGCTCGATGGCGTTGAGCTTCTGGCGCACCGACTTCTTGCGCGCTGCCTGGCCCGGCATGATGAAAGTACGGCCGATGTAACGGTTCTTGACGAAGCCTTCGCGGAATTTCACGCCCAGGTGGTTCGCCAGTTCCAGCGCCGCAGTACGGCTGGTGTCCGGAATCGGGATAACCACGTCGATGTCGTGCTCTGGACGCTCGCGCAGGATTTTCTCGGCGAGTTTTTCACCCATGCGCAGACGGGCCTTATAGACCGACACGCCGTCGATGATCGAATCCGGACGCGCCAGATAAACGTGTTCGAAGATGCATGGGGTCAGCGAAGGATTGGTCGCGCACTGACGGGTGTGCAGCTTGCCCTCTTCAGTGATGTAAACCGCTTCGCCCGGCGCCAGGTCGCGAATCAGGGTGAAACCGAGCACGTCCAGAGAAACGCTTTCCGAGGCGATCATGTACTCGACGCCTTCGTCGGTGTGACGCTGGCCGAACACGATCGGGCGGATGCCGTGCGGGTCACGGAAACCGACGATGCCGTAACCGGTGATCATCGCGACCACCGCGTAACCGCCGACGCAACGGTTGTGCACGTCGGTCACGGCAGCAAACACGTCTTCTTCGGTCGGTTGCAGCTTGCCGCGCTGGGCCAGCTCGTGAGCGAACACGTTCAGCAGCACTTCCGAGTCGGAACTGGTGTTGACGTGACGCAGATCGGATTCGTAGATCTCTTTGGCCAACTGTTCAACGTTGGTCAGGTTACCGTTATGCGCCAGGGTGATGCCGTAAGGCGAGTTGACGTAAAACGGCTGAGCCTCGGCCGAGGTCGAGCTGCCCGCGGTCGGGTAACGGACGTGGCCGATACCCATGTGGCCGACCAGACGCTGCTTGTGACGCTGTTGATACAC
>NZ_JBIVMX010000072.1:0-25951 GCF_044753305.1 Pseudomonas sp. NPDC088429
CATACGCCGGTTACACCACTAAGTTCCTCAAGCACGGCTCCTTCATGGACCTGCCGCTGTCGGGTCGCGCCGGCAACACCGGGCCGATGCTGGCCGAGGCGAACAACAACATGGATCTGACCAAGTACCTGGTCAGCGAAGTGATGCAATCGATGGAACAGCGTCTGGATTCCCTGCGCCGTTTCTACCCGGAAGCGAAAGCCGAAGACTGGCGTCTGGAAGTGGCTGGCCAACGGGTGCAGATCATCAAGAAAGACCCGAAAAAGGGCGGCATCCTGCAATTCGGTACCGAACTGGTGTCGGCCAAGGACGGTTCGCTGGCCGCGCTGCTCGGCGCTTCGCCAGGCGCTTCGGTGACCGTTTCGATCATGCTCGAACTGATCGAGAAGTGCTTCCCGAATCAGGCCAAGGGTGAGTGGGCGGCGAAACTGGCCGAGATCTTCCCGGCCCGTGAAAAGGTGCTGGAAACCGATGCTGCGCTGTATCGCAAGATCAACACGCAGAACAACATCGCGCTGGAACTGGTTGAAGAAAGCAGTGAGACACCAAGCTACGCTTGATCTTGCGGCATAAAAAACGCCCCGATCGGGGCGTTTTTTTATGGCCTTGAAAAGCAAAAGATCGCAGCCTTCGGCAGCTCCTACACAGTCACCATAAATCCCATGTAGGAGCTGCCGCAGGCTGCGATCTTTTGACCTTAACCGCGGGACTTTTCGATCAGTTCGATGTAGTCCGGGGCATTACGCTGATCGGCGATCAGCTCAACAAAGGTCTTGCCCTGTTCGTCCTTGCCATCAACGTCATAACCGGCCTCAACGAAGAAACCCAGGAAGCGTTCGAAGTCGTCGATACGCAGACCACGGTAGGCCTTGATCAGTTTGTGCAGCGACGGCGAAGTGGCGTCGACCGGTTCAAAATCGAGGAACAGCTTGATCTGCTCATCGCCGATCTCGTCACCAATCACTTGTTTCTTATCTTTACGCATTGCCGACTCCAGCTCGCAGACATTACACGGGGCGGGCAGTTTACCCCTGCCCTGCCGCCGGGCTCAACGCGAACGCGTGCTGCCAGTGTGCAAATCAGCCCAGATGTGGCCGTTGGCGTAACTGAGGAACTGCACATACACGGTGTCATTGCGCAGCAGATCAATGATCACGCGGTACTGGGCCAGCGGATAAAACAACGTCAGGGTTTTGCTTTTGTCGTCGTAGATCGGCTTTTTCAGGCTTTTGCTTTCGCCGTCAAAATTCACCAGCACCTGCGTGATGGTCGCCCCCTTGTTCAGGGATTTGCCCTTGAGGCGGATCAGCAGCGGTGACGTGACCGGAATCGGTTGTTGATTGGATTGACGTTGCGCGCCCACCACCACGGAATAATCGGTGACCTGCATGAGTTGCTGTTGCTCGGGCTCGGCATCGCGCACGGTCAGATCGTCCGGCGGCAGGAATTGACTGTGCATCGGCGCGGCGGACAGAGGCAGGCTGAAGATCAGGAAAAGCGCGGCGAGGCTGCGGATCAAGAGGCTCATGACAGGCTCCGGAGGGCGGGGCCGAGCACTCTAGCATGGGTATCACGCAAACAAATGTAGGAGTGAGCCTGCTCGCGATAGCGGTCTGTCAGCAACGTAGATGTTGGCTGATACGACGCTATCGCGAGCAGGCTCACTCCTACAGGGGATGGTGCAGGGTTCTTACATGCCTTTAACGGCAAAAATCCCGTTGGCGTTGCGCCAGTAACCTTTGTAGTCCATGCCGTAACCGAAGATATAACGGTCGATGCACGGCAGGCCGACGAAATCGGCTTTGAGGTCAGGACGTGCTTTGCGGTCGTGATCCTTGTCGATCAGCACAGCGGTGTGCACTTTGCGCGCGCCGGCGTGTTTGCAGAAGTCGATGATCGCGCCGAGGGTGTGACCTTCGTCGAGGATGTCGTCGATGATCAGCACGTCGCGGTCGATGAACGAGACTTCCGGCTTGGCTTTCCAGAACAGGTCGCCGCCGCTGGTCTCGTTGCGATAACGGGTTGCGTGCAGGTAGGAGGCTTCAAGCGGGAAGTGCAGATGCGTCAGCAGTTTGCCGGAAAAGATCAGGCCGCCGTTCATCACGCAGAACACCACAGGGTTGCTGTCAGCCAGTTGTTCGTTGATTTGTGCACCGACACGGGCGATGGCCGCCTCGACTTCAGCTTCGGTGTACAGGCAGTCAGCCTCTCGCATGACTTGACGGATATGCTCGAGATCAGCGGACATGGCGCTCTCCAGGGGGTTCGATTTCGGAAAAGCGGGCAAAGGTACGCATCCCGCGAGGTCGAATCAAGCATTTGTGGACTAACGTACTGTATGTCCTATAGGACATCACCCTCGGATAGATTAATCTAGGCCGGTTTTTTTGCCCGCCGCCGGAGTTTTTCCATGCCCATCCTCGAGATCCGCCATCCGCTGATCCGTCATAAACTCGGCCTGATGCGCCGCGCCGATATCAGCACCAAGAACTTCCGTGAGCTTGCTCAGGAAGTCGGCGCCCTGTTGACCTATGAAGCTACAAAAGATTTGCCGCTGGAGTCCTACGATATTGCAGGCTGGTGCGGCACCGTGTCGGTCGAGAAGATCGCCGGCAAGAAGATCACCGTCGTGCCGATCCTGCGCGCCGGCATCGGCATGCTTGAAGGCGTGCTGAGCCTGATCCCGGGTGCCAAGGTTTCCGCTGTGGGTGTCGCCCGCAACGAAGAAACCCTGCAAGCGCACACCTATCTGGAAAAACTGGTTCCGGAAATCGACGAACGGTTGGCGATGATCATCGACCCGATGCTCGCCACTGGCAGCTCGATGGTTGCGACCATCGACCTGTTGAAAAAGGCCGGCTGCAAAGACATCCGCGCGATGGTGCTGGTTGCCGCGCCGGAAGGCATTGCTGCCGTCGAGAAGGCTCACCCGGACGTGACCATCTACACCGCGTCCATCGATGAGCGTTTGAACGAACACGGTTACATCATCCCTGGGCTTGGCGACGCCGGTGACAAGATCTTCGGCACCAAGCAGAAGGACGCGTAACCATGCAGCAAGAGTTCAACGATCCGCTCTGGCGCACGGTGCTGTCCGGCGCCCAGATGCTGTTCGTGGCTTTCGGCGCTTTGGTGCTGATGCCGCTGATCACGGGCCTCGACCCGAACGTGGCACTGTTTACCGCGGGTCTGGGGACGATCCTGTTCCAGATCGTCACCGGGCGTCAGGTGCCGGTGTTTCTGGCGTCGAGCTTCGCTTTCATCACTCCGATCATTCTCGCCAAGGGCCAGTTCGGCCTCGCCGCGACCATGGGCGGTGTGATGGCGGCCGGTTTCGTCTACACCTTCCTGGGCCTGGCCGTAAAGATCAAAGGCACCGGCTTCATTGACCGTTTGCTGCCGCCGGTAGTGATTGGCCCGGTGATCATCTCCATCGGCCTGGCCATGGCGCCGATTGCCGCGAACATGGCGATGGGCAAGGCTGGCGACGGTTCTGAACTGATCCACTACCAGACCGCGATGCTGATCTCGATGCCAGCGCTGCTGACCACGTTGATCGTGGCGGTGTTCGGTAAAGGCATCTTCCGCCTGGTGCCGATCATTTCCGGTGTGCTGGTCGGTTTTGCCATGTCGTTCTATTTCGGCGTAGTCGACACCGCGAAGATTGCCGCCGCGCCATGGTTTGCGATTCCGCACTTCACCGCGCCGGAGTTCAACTGGCAGGCGATTCTGTTCATCGTTCCGGTGGCCTTGGCCCCGGCCATCGAACACATCGGCGGCGTGATTGCTGTGGGTAGCGTGACCGGTCGCGACTATCTGAAGAAGCCGGGCCTGCATCGCACCTTGCTCGGTGACGGCATTGCCACCACCGCTGCCGGCCTGTTCGGCGGTCCGCCGAATACCACCTACGCCGAAGTGACAGGCGCGGTGATGCTGACCAAGAACTACAACCCGAAAATCATGACCTGGGCGGCGGCTTTCGCCATCACCCTGGCGTTCATCGGCAAGTTCGGCGCGCTGCTGCAAAGCATTCCGGTGCCGGTGATGGGCGGGATTCTGTGCCTGTTGTTCGGTTCGATCGCGGCGGTGGGCATGAACACCCTGATCCGTCACAAGATCGATTTGGGCGAAGCACGCAATCTGGTGATTGTCTCGGTGACGTTGGTGTTCGGGATTGGCGGTGTGCTGGTCGGCACTGGCACCGGCCCGGACGACTTCGGCCTCAAAGGCATCGCGCTGTGCGCGGTGGTGGCGATTGCGCTGAACCTGATCCTGCCGGGCAATGACGGCTGGAAGAACAAGAAGGCGGATGAGCCGCTGATCTAAACCTTTAGATCTGATCGTTCCCACGCTCTGCGTGGGAATGTCTCTAGGGACGCTCCGCGTCCAGTGACGCGGAGCGTCACGGGCTGCATTCCCACGCGGAGCGTGGGAACGATCATGTGGGAGCGGGCTTGCTAGCGAAGCTTTTGGCTTTTAAAGGGCCAACGGTGCTCTTTCACAGAGGGTCGCCAACGCCTTCGCCCATTGCGGGTCGTCGTTCAGGCACGGCACAAGAATCAACTCCTCGCCTCCCGCTTCGCGGAACTGTTCCTTGCCGCGATCGCCAATCTCTTCCAGCGTTTCGATGCAGTCGGCGACAAATGCCGGGCACATCACCAGCAACTTCTTCACGCCGCTTTTACCCAATTCATCCAGCCGCGCTTCGGTGTACGGCTCGATCCACTTTGCCTTGCCCAACCGCGACTGAAACGACACCGACCACTTGCCGTCCGCCAATCCCATGCGCTCGGCAAACAGCGCGGCGGTGCGCAGGCATTGCGCGCGATAACAGGTGGCCAATACCGCCGGCGAAGCGTTCTTGCAGCAGTCTTCGTTCTTGAAACAATGATTGCCCGTCGGGTCGAGTTTGGTCAGGTGCCGCTCCGGCAAGCCATGAAAGCTCAGCAGCAAGTGATCGTAATCCTGCAGCAGATGCGGCTTGGCACTTTCAACCAGCGCGTCGAGGTATTCCGGCTGATCGTAGAACGGTTGCAGCACCGACAATTGCACATTCAACTTCTTCTCACGAATCACCCGTTTGGCTTCTTCGATCACCGTGGTCGTGGTGCTGTCGGCGAACTGTGGATACAGCGGCGCCAGCGTGATGCGCCTGTGCCCAGCAGCAACCAGCTTCAGCAAGCAGGTTTCAATCGACGGCTCGCCATAACGCATCGCCAGTTCCACCGGCCCTTGCGTCCACTGCGCCTTCATCTGCTGTTGCAGACGTTGGCTAAGCACCACCAGTGGCGAGCCCTCCTCCCACCAGATCGACGCGTAGGCATGGGCTGACTGCTCCGGGCGTTTGATCAGGATCAGCGACACCAGCAAACGCCGCACCGGCCATGGCAGGTCGATCACGTACGGATCCATCAAAAACTGATTGAGGTAACTGCGCACATCGGCCACCGAAGTGGAGGCCGGGGAGCCCAGGTTGACCAGAAGCAAGGCGTGATCGGTCATGCAACGTCCTATTTCAGAGGCGGCTGGAGAGATCATCCAAAGCCGCACGTAATTCCGTGAACTGGAAAGTGAAACCCGCTTCCAGCAAGCGTGCCGGCGTAGCCTTTTGGCCGCCGAGCAACAACAAAGACATCTCGCCGAGACCAACCTTCAGTGCCAGGGTCGGCATCGGCATAAACGCCGGGCGGTGCAATACGCTGCCCAGGGTTTTGGCAAATTCGCGATTGCGCACAGGTTGCGGCGCGCACGCATTATAAGGACCACTGGCCTGCTCGCGGTGCAGAAGAAAATCAATCAGGGCGATTTGATCATCGATATGAATCCACGGCATCCATTGCCGACCGTTGCCCAAAGGCCCGCCCAGCCCAAGCTTGAACGGAAACAGCAGCCGCGACAAAAAGCCGCCCTCGGCCGACAGCACCAGACCGGTTCGCACCAGCACCACGCGAATACCCAGCGCTTCAGCACGTTGCGCGGTTTCTTCCCAGGCGATGCACAGCTGACTGGCAAAATCATCAATCACCGGCGGCGATTCTTCCGTCAGCTCACGTTCGCCACCATCGCCGTACCAGCCGATCGCCGAGCCGGAAATCAACAGCGCCGGTTTCTGCGCGCGGGTTTCGAGCCACGCCAGCAAGGTTTCCGTCAGCGTGATGCGACTGCTCCACAGCAACGCCTTGCGCCGATGCGTCCACGGCCGATCGGCAATCGGCGCGCCAGCGAGGTTGATGATCGCGTCTAACGGCTCATCACCCACGTCTTCGAGACGAGCGATGCCACGCACCTGTGCGCCGCAAATTTTCGCGACTTTTTCCGGCGTGCGGCTCCATACCGTCAGACGATGACCCTGCGCGAACCAGTGTCGGCAGAGTTGTCGGCCGATCAAACCAGTACCGCCGGTCAGCAATATGTGCATGACATCTTCCTCGCGTGGCGTTTAACCCGGATCACTAGTCTATTTTTAAAAGCAGGGATCTTTTCTATCGGGCAGGCTCTATTGTTTAACCATAGGCCAAGCTGTCAGAACGAGAACGCTAGAAGTTATACCAGAAAACAAAATTGTACAGGTTTCAATCACGGCGTAGTCTGTACAGAAAGGTAAACGAGGCCCCTATGACTGTACCTATCGCAATCATCGGCACCGGCATCGCCGGGCTCTCCGCCGCCCAGGCTCTGACAGAGACCGGGCATACCGTGCAACTGTTCGATAAAAGCCGCGGCAGTGGCGGGCGCATGTCGAGCAAGCGCAGCGACGCCGGTTCGCTGGACATGGGCGCGCAATATTTCACCGCCCGCGACCGTCGCTTCGTCACCGAAGTACAGCGTTGGCAAAGCCAGGGCTGGGTCGCCGAGTGGACGCCGCAGCTCTACACCTATCAGGGCGGGCAACTGAACCTGTCGCCGGACGAGCAGACACGCTGGGTCGGCGCGCCGCGCATGAGCGCCATCACCCGTGGTTTGCTCGACGGTCTGGAGGTGCATTTCGCCTGCCGCATCACCGAAGTTTTTCGCGGTGAAGAGCACTGGCATTTGCAGGACGCCGAAGGCTTCACCCACGGCCCCTTCAGCCACGTGGTGATCGCCACGCCGGCGCCGCAAGCCACCGCATTATTGGCCGCAGCACCGAAGCTCGCCGGCGCCGCTGCCGGGGTGAAGATGGATCCGACGTGGGCCGTTGCCCTCGCCTTCGACACGCCTTTGGATACGCCAATTGAAGGCTGCTTCGTGCAGGACAGCCCGCTCGACTGGCTGGCGCGCAACCGCAGCAAACCCGGGCGCGACAACACCCTCGACACCTGGGTGCTGCACGCGACCAGCGCATGGAGTCGGCAACACATCGACCTGTCCAAGGAAGCGGTGATCGAGCATCTGCACGGTGCATTCGCTGAATTGCTGCACAGCGCGATGCCGGCGCCGAGCTTTAGCCTCGCCCATCGCTGGCTCTATGCACGCCCGGCAACGGGGCACGAATGGGGCACGCTGGCCGATGCCGATCTGGGCTTGTATGCCTGCGGCGACTGGTGCCTGTCCGGGCGTGTGGAGGGTGCATGGTTGAGTGGTCAGGAGGCTGCGCGCCGCTTGCACGAACACCTGCAATGAACCGCATCAACCCGCGCAAATTGCTGCTGTCGAAATGGACAGCAGCCCACCCGCAGAATCGCGAAAAGCATTTTCTGGTGACCGAATTGTTCCGCGATGAGGAGGGCACGGTGCTGGAAGTTGAATTGCAGGCCGTGCTGACCAAACGCGCCGAACGCCTCGATTGGCAGACGCTCCAAAACAGCACTGACTGGAAAATCGGTTGGCTCATGTAGGAGCTGCCGAAGGCTGCGATCTGTTGATCTTGCTTTTAAAAACAACATCAAAAGATCGCAGCCTTCGGCAGCTCCTACAGAAAGTTATACAAACAATTTGACTTGTACACCTTTGAATCTATGCTAACGCAATGTTGTACAGAGATTGCACTCTGTACAGGTTTAGATTCGAGGTGCCTATGCTTGCCCTGCCCGCTGCCAAACCGAAGATCGCCATCAGTGCCTGCCTGTTGGGTGCCGAGGTGCGCTACAACGGTGGCCACAAGGAATCGCGCCTGTGCAGCCGCACCCTCACTGAATATTTCGAATTCGCCCCGGTTTGCCCGGAAGTCGCTATCGGCCTCGGCATTCCCCGCGAGCCGATTCGCCTCGTCGGTGATCCAGAGAATCCTGAAGCCATCGGCACAGTCAATCCGGCGATCAACGTCACCCAGCCACTGGCCGAATACGGCGAGAAAATGGCCGCTGAACTTGATGACATCTGCGGCTACATCTTTATGCAGCAATCGCCGTCCTGCGGGCTGGAGCGGGTCAAGGTCTATCACGCCAACGGCGCTCCGGTGAATGGCGGCGGACGCGGCATTTATGCCCAAGCCTTCTGCGCACAACACCCGGATTTGCCGGTGGAAGAAGCCGGGCGTCTCAACGATCCGGTGCTACGGGAAAACTTCATCACCCGCGTATTTGCCTACAGCGCCTGGCAGCAGGTACTCGCCGATGGCCTGAGCCGCCGCGCCCTCACCGAATTTCACTCGCGCTACAAATACCTGCTGATGGCCCACAACCCGCTGCAATACAAAGCGTTGGGCAAACTGCTGGGCAACATGGCGCACACCGATCCCGCCGAACTCGGCCCGCGCTACTTCAGCGAACTGATGGCCGCGCTGAAAAAATGCGCCACGCGTGGCACGCACTGCAACGTGCTGCTGCACATCAGCGGTTACCTGAAACAGCTGATCAGCGCCGAAGACAAACAGGAAATGGTGCACGTCATCGACCAATACCGCCTCGGCATCGTGCCGCTGGTGGTGCCATTGACGCTGCTCAAGCATCACTTTCGCCAACACCCCGATCCTTACATCGCGCAACAGGTTTACCTGCAACCGCACCCGGAAAACCTCAGCCTGCGAAACGCCATCTGATGAACGACAAACTCGACTCCAGCGCCCAGGAAGACCTCGGCGCCGATTTCAAGAAAGCCCTTGATGAAGGCTGGTTGCCGATCCGCGAAGTCGCGCGGCAAACCGGCGTCAACGCGATCACCTTGCGCGCGTGGGAACGTCGCTACGGGCTGATCGTGCCGCAACGCACACCCAAGGGCCATCGACTGTATTCGGCTGAACATGTGCAACGAATTCTGGCGATCCTGACCTGGCTGAACCGTGGCGTTGCAGTCAGCCAGGTCAAGCCGCTCCTAGACACTCCGCAAGCCTTCAGCGAACCGGTGGAAAACGATTGGCAACGCTTGCGTCAAACATTGCTCGCCGCCGTCACCCAGCTCAACGAGCGCAACCTCGACGACAGCGTCAACCAAGCGATGGCGCTGTACCCGCCGCGCACCTTGTGTGAGCAGTTGTTGATGCCGCTGCTGGCTGAGCTCGAACAACGCTGGCAGGGCCAATTCGGTGCGCAGATGGAGCGCACGTTCTTTTTTTCCTGGCTGCGCAGCAAATTCGGTGCGCGCATCTACCATAACAATCGTCAGTTGCACGCCGCACCGCTGCTGTTGATCAACCACTCCGACCTGCCACTGGAACCTCATCTGTGGCTATGCGCGTGGCTGATCAGCAGCGCCGATTGCCCGGTGCAAGTGTTTGACTGGCCGTTACCGGCCGGCGAACTGGCGCTGGCCGTTGAACACCTGCAAGCCCGTGGCGTGCTGCTCTATTCAAGCAAGGCCATGAACCTTGCCCACCTGCCCAAGCTACTGAACGGAGTCAGTTGCCCGAAAATGATTGTCGGACCAACGGTATGCATCCACCACGCCGAGTTGTCCGTAAGAACTTCCGAGATCGCTGATGTGTACCTGGCTGAAGATGCGCTGTCAGCGCACCAGGTACTCGTTCAGCGTGGACTGATTTAATGATGGGTTTAATGTCATGCAATTGATCTGGCTGCGCAGCGACTTGCGCCAACACGACAACACCGCTCTCGCGGCCGCCGCAGCCCGCGGCCCGACCGTGGCCGTGTACCTGTTGAGCCCGCAGCAGTGGCTGGAACACGACGATGCCGCGTGCAAGGTCGACTTCTGGTTACGCAATCTCAAAGAACTGAGCAACATCCTCGGCGAGCTGAACATCCCTTTGTTGATCCGCACCGCCAATCATTGGGATCAGGCTCCAGCGGAGCTGCTCAAGCTGTGCCGCGAACTGAAGGTCGAAGCGGTTCACGTCAACGAAGAATACGGCGTCCACGAAAGCCGTCGCGATGCCGCCGTGGCGGAAACCTTGCAGGCCGAAGGCATCGAGTTTCACAGCTACCTCGATCAACTGCTGTTCAAACCGGGCACCGTGCTGACCAAAACCGACACCTATTTCAAGGTGTTCAGCCAGTTCAGAAAGGTCTGCTACGAACGCCTGCACCGCTCCATGCCGACGCTGGTCAAGGCGCCCGGCAAACAGGCAACACTCAAGGTCGACAGCGACCCGATTCCTGACTCGGTCAAAGGCTTCGCCACCCCAAGCGAATCCCTGCCAGCCCTGTGGCCGGCCGGTGAAGAAGAAGCGCGACGTCGCCTCGACACCTTCACCGACGCGCAGATCGAATACTACAAAAGCGAACGCGACTTCCCGGCCAAACCCGGCACCAGTCAGCTCTCGGCATACCTCGCCGCTGGCGTGATCTCACCGCGCCAATGCCTGCACGCCGCGTTGCAAAGCAATCAGGGCGAATTCGAAAGCGGCAACGTCGGCGCTGTCACCTGGATCAACGAACTGCTCTGGCGCGAGTTCTACAAACACATTCTGGTCGGCTACCCACGGGTTTCGCGTCACCGTGCTTTCCGCCCGGAAACCGAGGCCTTGGCCTGGCGTGATGCGCCGGAGGAACTCAAGGCCTGGCAAGAGGCGCGCACCGGTCTGCCGATCATCGACGCGGCGATGCGCCAATTGCTCGAAACCGGCTGGATGCACAACCGTCTGCGCATGGTCGTGGCGATGTTCCTGACCAAAAACCTGTTGATCGATTGGCGTGAAGGCGAGCGCTTTTTCATGCGTCATCTGATCGACGGCGATCTGGCGGCGAACAACGGCGGCTGGCAATGGAGCTCATCGACCGGCACCGACTCCGCGCCGTACTTCCGCATTTTCAATCCGTTGAGTCAGTCGGAAAAATTCGACAGCGAAGGTCTGTTCATCAAGCACTGGCTGCCGGAACTCGCCGGGCTGAACAAAAAGGAAATCCACAACCCGGCCAACCTTGGCGGACTGTTTGGCGTCGCCGATTATCCGTCGCCAATCGTCAATCTCAGCGCCTCCCGCGAGCGCGCACTGGCCGCGTTCAAGAGCCTGCCATCGCGCACGGCAATGGAGGGCAGTGATGAGTGAATTCCTGCGCCGCTTCGCCCAACAATTCTGCGAGTTGAACAAAGACAACCTGCACCGGCTGGGCGAGCTGTACAGCGATGACATTCACTTCACCGACCCGTTGCACGAAGTGCAGGGGCTCAAGCAACTGCACGATTATTTCAGCGAGCTGTACGCCAACGTCAGTGAGCTGCGGTTTGATTTTCATGGCTTCGATCAGATCAGCGACGGCGAAGGCTATCTGCGCTGGGTCATGAGTTACCGCCATCCGCGCCTGGCGAGTGGTCAGGTGATTCGCGTCAGCGGCTGCTCGCATCTGCTCTGGCGCGACAAGGTTTATCGCCACCGGGATTACTTCGATGCCGGGGCGCTGTTGTATGAACATTTACCCGTATTGGGCCGGGTCATCGCCTGGCTAAAAAGGAGAATGGGATGAGTCGTACACCTCCACGGCGCTATTGGTTGACCGGGGCCAGCAGTGGCATCGGCGCGGCGCTCGCTGAAGAGATTCTGAAAAGCGGCGCGCACCTGGCGGTCAGCTCGCGCTCGGTCGCGGCACTGAAAGTCTTGTCGCAACGCTATCCGGGCCAGGTTTTAGTGGTGCCGGGGGATTTGACCAACAGTCAGACCGTGCGCGAAATCGGTGAGCAGATCGCTGAAGTCTGGGGTTCGCTGGATTCGGTGATTCTCAACGCCGGCACCTGTGAATATGTCGACGCCAAGCAGTTCGATGCGTCGATCATCGAGCACGTGGTGCGTACCAATCTGCTCGCCAGCAGCTACTGCATCGAAGCCGCCCTGCCGCTGTTGCGCAAAGGCACCGCGCCGCATCTGATCGGCGTCGCCAGTTCGGTGACGTACCTGCCGCTACCACGGGCCGAAGCTTACGGCGCGTCGAAGGCCGGGCTGCGTTATCTGTTCGAATCGCTGCGCATCGATCTGGCGGATGAAGGCATCGAAGTCACCATCGTCAGCCCCGGTTTCGTCGAAACGCCGCTGACCGCGAAGAACGATTTCCCGATGCCGCTCAGTTGGCCTGTGGATAAAGCCGCGCGGCACATCTTCGCCAAGCTCAAGGATCGGCCACTGGAAATCGCCTTTCCGGCGCTGTTCATGGCGGCGCTGTGGCCGCTGTCGAAATTGCCCGCCAGCCTGCAACTGGCGATCGGCAAGCGCATGGTGCGTAAATCGCCGCCGCTGCGGGATCCAGCATGAAAATCGCCATCGTCGGCAGCGGGATCGCCGGGCTCACCTGCGCCCACTTGCTCAATCGCCGACATGACGTGCACGTGTTCGAGGCCAGCGACTGGGTCGGTGGCCACACGCACACGGTCGAAGTGACGGTCGACGGCCAGCAGTACGCGGTGGACACCGGGTTTATCGTGTTCAACGACTGGACGTACCCGAATTTCATCCGCTTGCTCGGCCAGCTCGGCGTGCCGTTCAAAGCCACCGAAATGAGTTTTTCGGTGAGCGACCCGGACACCGGTCTGGAATACAACGGCAACAACCTCAACAGCCTGTTCGCCCAGCGCAGCAATCTGTTGTCGCCGGGGTTCTGGGGCATGTTGCGCGACATTCTGCGCTTCAATAAAGAAGCCCAGCGCGACCTCGCCGAGTTGCGCATTTCCAGCGACATGACCCTCGACGATTACCTGAAAGCAGGCAATTACGGCGAGCGTTTTATCCTGCATTACATCGTGCCGATGGGCGCGGCGATCTGGTCGATGCCGATGGCCGAGATGCTCAATTTTCCGCTGCAATTCTTTGTGCGCTTCTTCAAGAATCACGGGCTGTTGTCGGTGAGCAATCGTCCGCAATGGCGGGTGATCGAGGGCGGTTCCAGCGCTTACATTGCGCCGCTGACCGCCGCGTTCAAAGACAAGATCCGCCTCAATTGCCCGGTAACGCGGGTTGTGCGCGATGAGCACGGCGTAGTTATCCACAGTGCGGCGGGCAGCGAGCAGTTCGACAAAGTGGTGTTCGCCTGCCACAGCGACCAAGCCCTGCAATTGCTCGCCGAGCCGAGCGATGCCGAACGCGAAATCCTCGGCGCCCTGCCCTACGCCGACAACGAAGTGGTGCTGCACACCGACACGCGTTTGCTGCCGACTCGCAAACTGGCTTGGGCCAGCTGGAACTATCGGCTCAGCGGCGCCGGTCATACTCACGCCGCCGTCACTTACGACATGAACATTCTGCAAGGCATTCAGAGCGACACCACGTTCTGCGTCAGCCTCAACCAGAGTGCCGGCATCAGCCCGTTCAAAGTGCTCGCCAAATACACCTACGCCCACCCGCAATACAGCCTAGCGGCGGTAGCGGCGCAAAATCGCTGGGCGGAACTGGACGGTGCGCAACATACGCATTATTGCGGCGCTTACTGGGCCAATGGTTTCCATGAAGACGGTGTGGTCAGCGCGTTGCGCGTGGCTTCGGCGTTCGGGGAAACCTTATGAACAGCGCCCTTTATAGTGGCTGGATCGGCCATCGGCGCTTCTCGCCGCGCAAGCATCAATTTCGCTACAAGATCGGCTTACTCTATCTCGATCTCAGCGAGCAGGACGCCGTGCTCGCGCTGTCGCCACTGGCGGGTCGCAGCCGTTTTGCGCCGTTCTCCTTTCGCGAGACCGACTACCTCAAGACGTTCACCAGTCGCGGAGTGCGTTTGATTGATGCCGTGCGCCAACAGGTCGGCGCCGCCATCGGTCACGAACCGCAAGGCGCGATCTGCCTGCTGACCCAGGCGCGCAGTTGGGGTTTGTCGTTCAATCCGGTGAGTTTCTTTTATTGCCACGAAGCCGATGGGCAACTGGCAGCGATTGTCTGCGAAGTCACCAATACGCCGTGGCGCGAGCGTTATCACTATGTGTTGCCGGCCCGTGCGCCGAGCAATCTGCAGGATTTCCACCAGCACTTTGCCGTGGCCAAGGCCTTTCACGTTTCGCCGTTTCTGCCGCGCGACCTCGAATACCGCATGAGCTTCAGCCCCGCCGCGAAAAATCTCGGCGTGCACATGGCCGACTGGCAGGGCGAGGAAAAACTGTTCGACGCGACGCTCAATCTGCAACGCGAAACCCTCGACCGTCGCAGCCTGCATCGCTACCTGAAACGCTTCCCGTGGATGACCGCGAAAACCGCGTTGGCCATTTACTGGCAAGCGCTGCGGCTTTTGCTTAAACGCGTACCGATCTTTGCTCATCAGGCTGCCGACGGCAGCTTTCAAACCGCCACTGTGCCTCCCAAGGAGCACCGCCATGAAATCCTCTAGCCTGTCGGTCAGTCGGCTCAGCACTAACGGTTTGACCGGTTCGTTGCTGCGCCGTGGCGTATTGCGTCAATTGGGTCAGCTCAAAAACGGGCAACTGCTGGTGGTCGAGGACGGCGAACGCTTGATGTTTGGCACGCCGGGCAGTGCGTTGCTCGGGGAAATCCATGTGCTGGATTCGGCCCTGTGGGGCATGGTTGCCAGCAACGGTTCGATCGGCGCGGGCGAAGCGTTTATTCACGGTTACTGGAGTTCACCGGATCTGACGGCGGTGGTGCGCGTGTTCGTCAGCAACCTTGAAGTGCTCGATGCGATGGAGGGCGGACTGGCCCGCATCAGTCGGCCGTTGGTGCAAGGTCTGCACTGGCTCAATCGCAATACACGCAAGGGTTCGCAGAAGAACATCGCGGCGCATTACGACCTCGGCAATGACCTGTTCGAACAGTTTCTCGACCCGACCATGATGTATTCGGCGGCGCAGTTTCTTACTCCCGAAGACACGCTGGAGCAGGCACAACTGAACAAACTGGAGCGCATCTGCCAGAAGCTCGCGCTCAAGCCCAGCGACCATTTGCTCGAGATTGGCACTGGTTGGGGCAGCATGGCGCTTTATGCCGCACAGAATTACGGTTGCCGCGTGACCACCACGACGCTGTCGAAAGAGCAGTACGCCTTCACCGCCCAGCGCATCGAGCAACTCGGTTTGCAGGATCAAGTGACGTTGCTGCTGGAGGACTACCGCGACCTCACGGGCGAGTACGACAAACTGGTGTCGATCGAGATGATCGAAGCGGTCGGCCATCGCTTCCTGCCGACCTATTTCAAACAGTGCGCGCACTTGCTCAAGAGCAACGGCTTGATGCTGATCCAGGCGATCACCATTCGCGAGCAACGCTACGAACAGGCCAAACGCGGCGTCGACTTCATTCAGCGCTACATCTTCCCCGGCGGCGCCCTGCCCTGTGTGCAGAAGATGCTCGAAGTGGTCAGCCGCGACACCGACATGAACCTGCTGCACATGGAAGATTTCGGCCTGCATTACGCCAAGACCCTGCGCCTGTGGCACGAGAACTTCCGCCGTGCCCATGGCCGTTTGACCGAGCTGGGTTATGACGATTATTTCCTGCGGCTGTGGGAGTTTTACCTGTGCTACTGCGAAGGTGGTTTCCTCGAACGCACCATCGGCACCGCGCAATTGCTGCTGGCCAAACCCGCGGCGATGACTGCGCCACTGCTTGGCCGCTTCGATGCTTGAGCGCGTCGCCAATGCCGTGTTGTTCCAGATCGGCTGGCTGACCTGCGTAATCGGCGGCAACAGTTTGTGGTTGTTGTTGGCATTGGCAGTGCTGGTGATTCATCTGCGCTGGATCAGCAGTTGGGCGGCTGAGGGACGTTTGATTCTCAGCGTGGTGATTGTCGGCACGGCGGTGGACAGTGTTTTGCGCGGCGCCGGCGTGTTTGAATTTCAGGATCAATCGCCGCTGATTCCGCTGTGGTTGATGCTGTTGTGGGCGTTGCTTGCGACCACGTTGCGGCACTGTCTGCAATGGAGTGGGCGGCCCTGGTGGCTGGCGAGTGGGTTGGGCGCGGTGGGTGGCGCGTTGTCGTATTACGGCGGTGGACGACTGGCCGGGGTGCAATTTCCCTACGGCGAATTACCGACGCTGATTGGCATCGGCCTGCTCTGGGCACTGTTGTTTCCGCTTTTGCACATCATGGCGCGGCGGTTGGCGGGCTGAGCGTCTGTCAGACCATTCACACGCACCGCAGCGACTGCCTTACACTGCCGCCATGAAAACCATTCCCCACCAGCAAATCACCGAGCCTGCAGTCACCTGCTCGACCTGCGCGGCGTGCTGCTGCCAGCTCGAAGTGATGCTGATTACCGACACCGGCGTGCCTGATCGCTTTATTGATACCGATGAGTGGGGCGGCGAAGTGATGCTGCGTCTGGACGACGGCTGGTGCGCGGCGCTGGATCGCGACACGATGATGTGCACGATCTACGAAAAACGCCCGCTGATCTGCCGCGAATTCGAAATGGGCGCCCCCGAGTGCCTCGAAGAACGCCAAGGCATCACCACTGCGTACCGCTGATCCAAAAAACAAAAGATCGCAGCCTTCGGCAGCTCCTACATGGGATTGTGTTTCACCTGTAGGAGCTGCCGAAGGCTGCGATCTTTTGATCTTGCTTACAACGGCATTGTGTAGTGCAGCGCGTAGCTTTCTACGCCGTCGTTACTACTGGCCAGGCCGGCGTTGGAATAGTGCGTCGCACGGATCCCGACTTCATGCCCGCCATTGAAACGCAGACCAAAACCGATACGGTCTTCGAACTGGAGCGAGCCGCCAATGTTGTTAGATTCGTACTTGGTGTTGGAGAACGCGGCAACGCCGATGCCCGCCTCTACATACGGTTTGACCGACTGGCCGGCAAACTCGTAAACAAATACCGGCGAGAACGACAGGCTGTTGTTGCTGGAGGTCTTGTCACCTTCCCAATAGGTATAGGCGCCGCTCCAGTAACCGGTCAGGCGACCGACGTCGCTCTGCAGCCAGCTCTGATCCCAATCAAAATTCATCCCCAGGCGGTAGGTCATGGTCGAATCGCTGGTGGCCCCCACCGCAAATTCAACACCTGCCGCTTGTGCGGTAATGCTTTGCCCCATTAGTGCGGCCGCAATCGCGGCCAAGCAGAATAGTCGCTTCACTTTGAAACTTCCTTTTCCGGAACGATCGTTTGGTTTTCTGGTTAACACAACGCTATAGAAGTCTGCGCCTGAATAGAAGTTCAGACGAATTTCAGCTTATTTCACGTTTTTTTCACAAACCGAAGTTTTGCACATCATTCGCAGTTTGCCCCAGCAACGGCAGGACATTTTTGAAGGACTGCAGATCCGCGCTCGTCCAGAATCTGACCGATCGGTTCGGCCCCTCAGCCAGCAGATCGCGCTCGGCCAGCAGCCGTTGAAGTTGCCGCGCCACAGCGGCGCCGGTGTCGATCAAACTGATGTCCGCCGGGATCATCGATTTGAGCATCGGCTTGAGGAAGGGATAGTGCGTGCAACCAAGAATGATCGTGTCGCAACCGTTGGCCAGCAACGGATCGACATAACTTTTCAACAACGCGCGCAATGTGTTGCTGTGCAGATCACCGCTTTCAATCAGCTCGACCAGCCCGGGACAAGGCTGGGTAATCACCCGCACATCGGTGGCGAAGCGATCAAGTAATGCCGCGAACTTGGCACTCTGCAAAGTGCCCGTAGTGGCGAGCACGCCGACCACACCGCTACGGGTCGCAGCCGCCGCCGGTTTCACCGCGGGTTCCATGCCGACAATCGGCCAGTCCGGGTAATCACGACGCAAATCGGCAACCCCGGCGACGGTCGCCGTGTTGCAAGCCAACACCAACGCCTTGGCGCCCTGCTCGCGGAAAAACCCGGCCATCACGCTGCAACGCTGGCGGATAAATTCCGGGGTTTTCTCGCCGTAGGGAATGTGCCCGCAATCGGCGACATAGAGCAGCGATTCGTTGGGCAACAATTGCTGGATTTCTGCCAGTACCGACAAACCGCCGACACCGGAATCGAACACGCCGATCGGCGCTTCACGCATGGCGCGAGCCACAGACACTGCAACCCGGATCACGCTTGACGCGCAGCTCACGGAAACGCGAGCCCAGCGCATCGATCAGCAACAAGCGGCCCACCAGCGGCTCGCCGAAACCGACCAGCACTTTCAACGCTTCAAGCGCTTGCAGACTGCCAACCAGCCCCACCAACGGCCCGACAACACCCGCTTCGCTGCAGGTCAATTCGGCTTCGCTGCCGTGGCCGTACAAGCAGTGGTAGCACGGGCTCTCATCGCGACGCGGGTCGAACACCGACAACTGCCCTTCAAGGCGAATCGCCGCGCCGCTGACCAGCGGTTTGCGCGCCGCCACACACGCAGCGTTGACCGCCTCGCGCGTAGAAAAATTATCGGAACAGTCGAGCACCAGATCCACCGCTGTCACGACGGCGGCGAGAGAATCCTCGTCCAGCGCCTGCCGATGGGCGATCAACTGGATCTCCGGATTGATCGCACTCAGACGCTTGAGCGCCGAATCGACCTTGCTCATGCCGACGCTGTCGGTGTCATGAATGATCTGGCGTTGCAGGTTGGTCAGATCGACTGTGTCGAAATCCGCCAGATGCAATTCACCGACACCGGCCGCCGCCAGGTACAAGGCCACCGGTGCGCCAAGACCGCCGAGGCCGACGATCAGCACGCGGCTGTCCTTGAGTTTCAACTGGCCATCGATGTCGATGTGTTGCAGCAGAATCTGCCGGCTATAGCGCAGCAATTCCTGATCATTCAGCACGGCAGGCGCCCCAGACTGATGCGTTGATGGCCGCCCAGATCGGTGCGGCTGTGGACTTCTTCAAAGCCGCGCGTCAGCAACAGATCACGCACGGCTTCTGCTTGATCATAGCCATGTTCGAGCATCAGCCAGCCATCGGCCTGCAGATACTCCGGGGCCTGTTCGACGATCAAGCGCAGATCATCGAGGCCGTCTTCACCGGCGACCAAGGCGCTGGCCGGTTCGAAGCGCACATCGCCTTCGACCAGATGCGGATCGGCCGCCGCAATATACGGCGGGTTGCTGATGATCAACTGAAAACGCTGACCTTCCAACGCGCTGAACCAATGGCTGCTGAGTACCGTGGCGTTGTTCAAATGCAGGCGCTGGCGATTGCGTTCGGCGAGGGCCACGGCTTCGAGCACGCGATCCACCGCAGTGACTTTCCACGCCGGACGTTCGCTGGCCAAGGCCAAGGCGATCGCGCCGCTGCCAGTGCCGAGGTCGAGCACTTTAGCCGGCGTCGCGGGCAGCAATTCCAGCGCCGCTTCCACCAGCAATTCAGTGTCCGGACGCGGGATCAGCGTGTGCGGTGCGACTTCCAGATCAAGCTTCCAGAAACCCTGCTGCCCGAGAATGTAGGCCACCGGCTCACCGCCACGGCGACGTTGCAGATATTCGGCAAAGGTCAGCGCCGCGTCACTCGGCACGATGCGCTCGGGCCAGGTGTGCAGAAAGCTGCGCGACTTGCCCAGTGCAGCGGCCAGAAGCAATTCGGCGTCCAGACGCGCAGTGGGCGAGTCCGGCAGTTCGGCGGCGCGCAACAGGCTGGCAATGATGGTCATTTATTCACCTATCGCTGCGAGTTGGTCAGCCTGGTATTCGGCCAGCAATGGCTCGATCACCGCATCAACGCCACCGGCGAGAATTTCATCAAGGGAGTACAGAGTCAGGTTGACGCGATGGTCGGTGACCCGGCCCTGAGCAAAGTTGTACGTGCGAATGCGCTCGGAGCGATCGCCGGAACCGACCAGCAATTTACGCTCGCTGGCGATGGCATTCGCCGCCGCTGCGGTCTGCTGATCGTTGAGTTTCGCCGACAGCCAGGCCATCGCCCGCGCACGGTTCTTGTGCTGGGAACGTTCTTCCTGACACTCGACGACGGTGCCGGTCGGAATGTGCGTGATGCGGATCGCCGAGTCGGTGGTGTTGACGTGCTGACCGCCGGCCCCGGAGGAGCGGAACGTGTCGACGCGTAAATCCGCCGGGTTGATCTCGATCGCTTCGCGCTCGTCCGGCTCGGGCAATACCGCCACAGTGCAGGCCGAGGTGTGAATGCGGCCCTGGGATTCGGTGGCGGGTACACGCTGAACGCGGTGCGCGCCGGATTCGAATTTCAGCTTGCCGTAAACGTTGTCGCCTTCGATGCGCGCGATGACTTCTTTATAGCCGCCGTGTTCGCCTTCGTTTTCCGAGAGGATCTCCACGCGCCAGCCGCGACGCTCGGCGTAACGCGAGTACATGCGGAACAGGTCGCCGGAGAAGATCGCCGCCTCGTCGCCACCGGTGCCGGCGCGAATTTCGAGGAAGACGTTGCGCCCGTCATTCGGATCCTTCGGCAACAGCATGCGTTGCAGGTCGGCTTCCAAAGTGATCAGCGATTCTTTGGCTTCGCGGACTTCTTCCACGGCCATTTCACGCATGTCCGGGTCGTTGTCCTTGAGCAGCGCCTGCGCGCTTTCAAGATCGCTTTGTACGCTGAGGAGCTTTTTATAGCCTTGTACGACCGGCTCGATTTCGGCGTATTCCTTGGAATAGGCGCGGAATTTGCTCTGATCGGCAATGACTTCGCCGTCGCCGAGCAGCGCGGTCAGTTCCTCGAAACGGTCCTGGAGGATGTCCAGCTTATTGTGCAGTGACGCTTTCATTGCGGTTTTTTATCCGAAAAGCTATCCGGTGAGCCCTCGAGGGCAAAGAGTTCCTGGGCCATGGCCAGCGCATCGAGGCGGCCTTCGGCAGAAAGCTTTTTCAGCTGCACGCTGGGCGCATGCAACAGTTTATTGGTCAGGCCACGGGCCAGTTGCCCGAGCACGTCTTCGGCGTTGCCGCCGTTGGCCAGGAGACGCAGGGCTTTTTGCAGCTCTTCGTCGCGCAGGCGTTCGCTCTGTTGACGATAGGCCTTGAGCACATCAACCGCCGCGAGTTCGCGCAGGCGCACCATGAAATCGTCGGCGCCGACCGAAACCATCTCTTCGGCGGCTTGCGCTGCACCCTGACGGCTCTTGAGGTTTTCGGCGACCACTTCGTGGAGATCGTCGACGCTGTACAGGTAAACGTCGTCCAGTTCGCCGACTTCCGGTTCGATATCACGGGGAACGGCGATGTCGACCATGAAGATCGGCTTGTGCTTGCGCAGCTTCAGTGCACTTTCCACCGCGCCTTTGCCGAGAATCGGCAACTGACTGGCGGTCGAACTGATGACGATGTCGCTGCGCACCAGTTCTGCCGGGATGTCCGAGAGCAGCACTGCATGGGCGCCGAATTGTTCGGCGAGCAGACTGGCGCGCTCCAGCGTGCGGTTGGCGACGACGATGCGCTTGACGCCCAGCTCGTGCAAATGGCGGGCGACAAGCGTGATGGTCTCGCCGGCGCCGATCAGCAAAGCCTGGCTGCGTTGCAAATCACTGAAAATCTGTTTGGCCAGACTGACGGCGGCAAATGCCACCGATACCGGGTTTTCGCCGATGGCGGTGTCGGTGCGCACTTGCTTGGCGGCATTGAACGTCGCCTGAAACAATCGCCCCAGCAGCGGGCCGATGGTGCCGGCCTCACGGGCCACGGCGTAGGCCGATTTCATTTGGCCGAGAATCTGCGGTTCGCCCAACACCAGCGAGTCGAGCCCGGAGGCGACGCGCATCATGTGACGAACTGCCGCATCATCTTCATGCACATAAGCACTCGCGCGCAGCTCATCGAGGCTTAAATGATGGTAATCAGCCAGCCAGCGCAAGACGACATCGGCAGAAAGCTGATCCTGTTCTATATAAAGCTCACTGCGATTGCAGGTGGAGAGGATCGCGGCTTCGCGGCTGTCGGTCAGTCGGCAGAGCTGCTGCAACGCCTCCACCAGTTGCTCAGGCGTAAAAGCCACGCGCTCGCGGACGTCTACTGAAGCAGTCTTGTGGTTGATACCGAGTGCAAGGAAGGCCATTCAAAGTCGCTGGTGGTGACGTGAAGCCGGCAATTGTCCTACTTCGTCAGATTCAGAACAACTACCGCTGACTATTGTCCCAATGGTCAGTCCCTATAATGGGCACAATTTGGCTCCTTGTAGGAGCTGCCGCAGGCTGCGATCTTTTGATTGATCGTTCCCACGCTCGGCGTGGGAATGCAGCCCGGGACGCTCCGCGTCTCAAACAACGTCAAAAGATCGCAGCCTGCGGCAGCGCCTACAGGGCGATAAGCCGTAAATTGCCTGAGCGGTTATGTTTGGCCGAAGGCTTGTGTCATGATGATCCGACCGCAGGTTAGTCGTCCTCTTCCTATATGAATAGATCTTCCGCGTTGCTCCTCGCTTTTGTCTTCCTCAGCGGCTGCCAGGCCTTGGCACCCGTGTCGCCGGACGGTACGCCGCCGGTCGAAGACACCACGCCCGCGCCTGAAAAGCCCAAGGTTTACAGCTCGTTCAGCGAGGAAACCGTCTTCAGCCTGTTGAGCGCCGAACTCGCCGGCCAGCGCAATCGCTTCGATATTGCGCTGGATAACTACGTGACTCAGGCGATCAATACGCAAGATCCGGGCGTTTCCGAGCGTGCGTTTCGCATCGCCGAATATCTGGGCGCCGATCAACCGGCCCTCGATACCGCGCTGATCTGGGCAAAAAACGCTCCGGAAGACCTCGAAGCGCAACGCGCCGCCGCCGTGCAACTGGCGCGCGCCGGGCGCTACGACGACTCTATGGTCTATATGGAGAAAGTCCTGCAGGGCAAGGGCGACACCCACTTCGACTTCCTCGCCCTGTCGGCGGCTGACACTGATCAAGAAACCCGCAACGGTCTGATGAAAAGTTTTGACCGTTTATTGCAACGCCACCCGAACAACAGTCAGCTGATTTTCGGCAAAGCCCTGCTGTTGCAACAGGACGGCGACAATAAAGCCGCCCTGACCCTGCTCGAAGACCATCCGCCGGAAGAAGGCGAGATCGCCCCGATTCTGTTGCGCGCACGCTTGCTGCAAGTGATGAACCGTGGCGACGAAGCGCTGCCGCTGCTGCGAAAAAACATCAAGAAATACCCGGACGACAAACGCCTGCGCCTGACTTACGCGCGCATGCTGGTTGAGCAAGACCGGATGGACGACGCCAAAGTCGAATTCTCCAGCCTCGTTCAGCAATACCCGGAAGACGACGAACTGCGTTACTCGCTGGCGCTGGTGTGCCTCGAAGCCAAGGCCTGGGACGAGGCCAAGGGCTATCTGGAAGACTTGATCGCCCGTGAAAGCCACGTCGATTCAGCCCACCTGAATCTCGGTCGCATCGCCGAAGAGCGTAACGATCCGCAAGGCGCGCTCATCGAGTACGCCCAGGTCGGCCCGGGCAACGACTATCTGCCGGCGCAGTTGCGTCAGGCCGATATTCTGATGAACAACGGCAAAACCGCTGAAGCGCAAAGCAAACTGGCGGCGCAGCGTGACGAAGAACCGGATTACGCGATCCAGTTGTACCTGATCGAAGCGGAAACCCTGTCGGCCAATAAACAGGACGACAAGGCCTGGAAAGTCTTGCAGCAAGCGTTGCTGCAATACCCGGACGACCTGAATCTGCTCTACACCCGGGCGATGCTCGCGGAAAAACGCAATGATCTCGGGCAGATGGAAAAAGACCTGCGCCTGATCATCAAGCGTGATCCGGACAACGCCATGGCGCTCAATGCGCTGGGCTACACCCTCTCCGACCGCACGACCCGCTACGCTGAAGCGAAGACGCTGATCGAGCAGGCGCACCAGATCAATCCGGAAGACCCGGCCGTACTCGACAGCCTCGGCTGGGTGAATTACCGCTTGGGCAATCTGGACGACGCCGAGAAATATCTGCGTCAGGCGCTGGAGCGTTTCCCGGATCACGAAGTCGCCGCGCATCTGGGCGAAGTGTTGTGGGCCAAGGGCAACCAGCGTGAAGCCAAACAAATCTGGGGCAAGTTCCTCAAGGATCAGCCCGACAGCACCATTCTGCGCAGCACCATCAAGCGCCTGACCGGATCCGAGACTCTTTAACTCATGTTTTTGCGCCACGTAATTGTTTTCAGCTTCATCGCCCTCCTCGCTGGTTGCTCGGGTTTTGGTACTCGCGAATCGGTCGAAGGCCACGGCAGCCCGGCTCAATGGGCGGCGAACAAACAGCAACTGACCGGCCTCGATGGCTGGCAGATCGACGGCAAGATCGGCATCCGCGCACCGAAAGATTCCGGTAGCGGCACGCTGTTCTGGCTGCAACGTCAGGATTACTACGACATTCGACTGTCCGGCCCGTTGGGTCGTGGCGCTGCACGCCTGACCGGACGGCCGGGCAAGGTGTCGCTGGAAGTCGCCAATCAGGGTCGCTACGAATCGCAATCGCCGGAAGCCCTGCTTGAAGAGCAACTGGGCTGGAAGTTGCCGGTGTCGAATCTGGCCTGGTGGGTGCGTGGCCTGCCGGCTCCGGACACTAAAAGTCGCCTGAATCTGGACGCCGACAGCCGTCTGGCCAGCCTGGAACAGGACGGCTGGAAAGTTGAGTACACCGCGTACACCGAACAAAACGGTTACTGGTTGCCCGAGCGCATCAAGCTGCACGGCACCGACCTCGACGTCACGCTGGTGATCAAGACCTGGCAACCGCGCAAGTTGGGGCAATAACGCATGACCGCTGCACGTCTGACCCTGCCCTCGCCGGCCAAACTCAATCTGATGCTGCACATTCTTGGTCGCCGTGAAGACGGTTATCACGAGTTGCAGACGCTGTTTCAGTTTGTCGACTACGGCGATGAAATCACTTTTGCCGTGCGCGATGACGGCGTGATTCAGTTGCACACCGAATTTGCCGGCGTGCCGCATGACAGCAATCTGATCGTGCGCGCAGCAAAAATGCTTCAGCAACAATCGGGTTGTACGCTGGGTATCGACATCTGGATCGACAAAATTCTGCCCATGGGCGGCGGCATCGGTGGCGGCAGCTCAAACGCAGCGACCACCTTGCTCGGTCTGAATCACTTGTGGCAGCTGGGCTGGGATGAAGATCGCCTGGCGGCACTGGGTCTGACGCTTGGCGCCGACGTGCCGGTTTTCGTCCGTGGTCACGCGGCTTTTGCCGAGGGCGTGGGCGAGAAACTCACCCCGGTCGATCCCGAAGAACCGTGGTATCTGGTGCTCGTACCGCAAGTCTCTGTAAGTACGGCAGAAATTTTTTCCGATCCTTTGTTGACACGTAACACGCCGCCCATTAAAGTGCGCCCCGTTCCCGAGGGAAACAGTCGAAATGACTGCTTGCCGGTGGTTGCAAGGCGTTATCCAGAGGTACGTAACGCATTGGATTTGTTAGGTAAATTTACCGAAGCAAAGCTCACCGGAACTGGAAGTTGTGTGTTTGGGGGCTTCCCAAGCAAAGCTGAAGCTGATAAAGTCTCGGCCCTTCTGACAGAGACCCTTACAGGGTTTGTAGCGAAAGGAAGCAACGTTTCGATGTTGCACCGCAAGCTGCAAAGTCTGCTCTAAAGGAACCAAGTGCACGGCACTTGATGCAACAGATACAGGGGCGTCGCCAAGCGGTAAGGCAGCAGGTTTTGATCCTGCCATGCGTTGGTTCGAATCCAGCCGCCCCTGCCATTTTCTATACTCATCCAGGTTACCCTCAGCCTCTAGGTACTGCGCGTGTCCAAGATGATGGTCTTTACGGGGAACGCTAACCCCGATCTGGCTCGGCGTGTTGTACGTCAGCTGCATATCCCTCTCGGTGACATCTCTGTCG
>NZ_JBIVMX010000073.1:0-23515 GCF_044753305.1 Pseudomonas sp. NPDC088429
GTGATAGCCGGTATTCTTTTCGATGGCTGGCGCCGTATGCGCGGCGGCAAGGGAAAACTGAAGTTCCGTCTTGACCGAAGTCTGTCCAACCTGCCGGACGAGGACACCAGCGCTGAGCTGTTGGGCCCGGCCCGCGTGCTGGACACGCATAAAGAACCGCAGCTGGACGAACACGATTTGCCGTCGGTGAGCATGCCGGCCCGCGAAGCACGCGAGCCTCGCGATTCCGGCAACAAACGTGGCAAGCGTGGCAGCAAGGGTTCGGCGCAGGGCGACTTGAACCTCGATCTGGATCTGGATGACGGCCCGAGTTTCAGCAGCCGTGACGATGATTTCGCCGACGACAGCAAGCCTGCACCGGCCGTGGTCGAAAAAGATCAGCCGCAAGCTGAAGAAGTTTTGGTGATCAGCGTGATCTGCCGCGACGCCGCCGGCTTCAAAGGCCCGGCGCTGTTGCAGAACATTCTGGAAAGCGGTCTGCGTTTTGGTGAGATGGATATTTTCCACCGTCACGAAAGCATGGCCGGCAACGGTGAAGTGCTGTTCTCCATGGCCAACGCGGTCAAACCGGGCATTTTTGATCTGGACGACATCGACCATTTCAGCACCCCGGCGGTGAGCTTCTTCCTCGGCCTGCCAGGCCCGCGTCATCCGAAGCAAGCCTTCGACGTGATGGTCGCCGCAGCCCGCAAGCTGTCACAGGAGCTAAACGGCGAGCTGAAAGATGACCAGCGCAGCGTGCTGACCGCGCAGACGATCGAGCACTACCGTCAGCGCATCGTTGAATTCGAACGCCGCGCATTGACCCAGAAGCGCTAAGGCCAGATCAAAAGATCGCAGCCTTCGGCAGCTCCTACAGAGGATCGCGATCCTGTAGGAGCTGTCGAGTGCAACGAGGCTGCGATCTTTTAAGGATGAAACTGGAGCAGCCTCGGCTGCTCTTTTGCTTTATGAGAGAACACCCATGACCGCCGCCAAAAACCGCATTCTCGAGCTGCGCGCTGAACTCGATCAGCACAACTACCGTTACCACGTCCTCGACGAGCCGAGCATTCCGGACGCCGAGTACGACCGGTTGTTCAGGGAGCTAAAGAGCCTGGAGGAGGAGAATCCGGAGTTTCATAGCGCGGACTCACCAACCCAGCGAGTTGGTAGCGTGGTTAGCTCAGATTTTGCAAAAGTTCGGCACGACGTCCCAATGCTGAGCCTGGATAACGCATTTACCGAAGCGGACCTCGTCGACTTTGACAGGCGTGTAGGAAAAGGGCTGGGTCTGACTTCTGGGGATTTATTTGGCCCAGGAGAAATAGAATACAGCTGTGAACCAAAACTTGATGGCTTGGCAATCAGCTTGCTCTATGTCGACGGGAAGTTGACTCGTGGTGCTACGCGCGGGGATGGAGCAGTCGGCGAAGATGTGACCTCCAACGTGCGGGTCGTTCGCAGTATCCCACTTAAACTGAGTGGTGAAGGTTGGCCGCGAATATTAGAAGTGCGTGGCGAAGTATTCATGACCAAAGCAGGGCTGGATAAGCTAAATGAAGCGCAGGCAGAAGCCGGTGCGAAAATTTTTGCAAACCCGCGTAATGCTGCTGCCGGCAGTTTGCGACAATTAGATTCCAGTATTACGGCAAAGCGCCCGTTGCAGTTCTGTAGTTACGGCGTCGGACATGTTGAAGGTGTGCTGCCGGGAAAATACACAGACATACTTTTATCTCTGCAGAAGTGGGGCATCCCTATAAGTCACGAACGAACCGTGGCTCATGGCATTAAGCAGTGCCTGGCATACTATGAAGATATAGGGCGTCGCAGAAGTTCGCTCCCGTATGATATTGATGGCGTGGTGTTCAAGGTTAATGAAATTTCGCTACAGAAAATTCTTGATTTCAGTGCGCGAGTTCCGCGTTGGGCAATTGCTCAAAAATTCCCTGCGATTGAAGAGTTAACGACTCTTTTGAATATCGAGTTTCAAGTTGGGCGTACGGGAGCTGTGACTCCTGTTGCTAGATTGCAACCCGTGAAAGTCGGCGGCGTAGTCGTTTCAAATGCGACATTGCACAATATGACTCAAGTTGAAAAGCTTGACTTGAAAATCGGTGATGTCGTTACGGTCAGGCGCGCGGGTGATGTAATCCCGCAAGTGATTGGAGTCACGTTGGAACGGCGTCCTGAGGATGCTGTTCCTGTAGTTATTCCCAAGGTTTGTCCTGTTTGTGGGGCCAAGGTTGAAAGAACCAAACTGGTCAGACATACCAAGACAGGTAAGATTTTTACTGAGGGCGCAATCTATCGTTGCGTCGCAGGATTGGACTGTGCCGCACAGCTAAAACAATCAATTGTTCATTTTGTTTCACGCAAAGCCATGAACATTGATGGTCTGGGAGAAAAAATAGTAGAACAACTGGTTGATGAAGGGCTGGTCTCTTCTCCTGCGGACTTATATCTCATCGAATTTGATCAGGTTGTAGATTTGGAGGGGTTTGCTCAACTGTCCAGCAGCAACCTTCTGGAATCGATTAAGAAAAGCAAAAATCCCTCCTTGGCTCGATTTATCTATGCTTTAGGCATTCCTAATGTCGGGGAGGAAACCGCTAAGGTTCTGGCTCGTTCACTTGGTTCGCTGGATCGAATCATTCAGGCGTTACCTGAGGTTCTAACTTATCTCCCTGATATTGGATATGAGGCCGCGGACGATATTCATGGTTACTTCCTCGATAAGCGAAATGCTTCGGTGGTTGAGCAGTTGCGCAAGGAATTAGTTATTGATGAGCCGGGTGAGTTGCACGGAGAGTTGGCATCGAGTGTTTCTTTAGCGAGTTTGATAGAGAAACTGCATATAAGCTCTATTGGGGCTACTGCTGCAAAAAAGCTTGATAAGAAATTTTCTGGAGAACTGGGCGGTTTGCTGGAGGCCGATTGGCTGCTGCTTGGAACTGTTCTCACGTCTGCGCAGGTTAAAAATGTTCGTGCGTTCTTTGAAGAGGACGAGAACAAGAGTAAAGCGCTCGCAATTGAAAGTCAGTTGCGGGAATTTGGTATGCATTGGGCTTTGTTGAAAAAAGAAGTCACTGCGCTGGCTGAAAGCGGAAAAACTTGGGTGTTGACTGGAACACTGGAGTTTATGAGTAGAGAAGTTGCCAAGGAATATTTGGAAAAATTAGGTGCAAAGGTTTCTGGCTCCGTATCGGCTAAAACCTATCGTGTAGTGGCGGGTACGGGGGCGGGATCTAAACTGACCAAGGCAAACGAGCTGGGTGTGCAAGTAATGGACGAAGAAAACTTCATCTCCTTCCTCAAAGACCATGGCCTTCAGGTCTGACACAAAACTCTGTGGCGAGGGGATTTATCCCCGTTCGGCGACGCAGTCGTCGCAAAACCAGACAACGCGGTACACCTGATTAACCGCGTCGTATGGATTTGGGGTCGCTTCGCAACCCATCGGGGATAAATCCCCTCGCCACAATGGTGTTATCACTTGGTTGCACTGTTATTGATCGTTCCCACGCTCCCGCGTGGGAATGCCGCCCCGGACGCTCCGCGTCCGCTGTGACGCAGAGCGTCACTGGATGCATTCCCACGCAGAGCGTGGGAACGATCATCGCGCCAGAATGATCTAGTCTCTGCAAGCCCCAGGGAGAGATCGCCATGCACCGTTTTTTCGAGCAACTGAGTTCTCGCATCATCGCGCCGTTCATGGGCGAATCTTCGCGCAACAGCAAAGTCTGGCCGTGCCGCTGCGGCCAGTCGCTGTTCTTTCGCAACAGCCAGTGCCTGGCCTGCAATGCCTTGCTCGGATACCAGCCGGAAGAAAGCCGCATCACCTCCCTGTCGCCCGGTGTGGAGAGCGGCACCTGGACGCTGGATGCTGATCCCGACGCAGGCCTGTTTCGCCGCTGCGCCAACCTCGACACGCCCGCCGCGTGCAACTGGCTGCTGCCGGCCAACGTCGACGATGCCTTGTGCGTCGCCTGTAGCCTCAATCGCACCATCCCCGACCTGTCCGACCCGGAAAATCCCGAACGCTGGCGCAAGGTCGAAATCGCCAAGCGCCGCCTCGTCGCGCAACTGATCACTCTTGGCTTGCAGGTCATCCCGAAAACCGTGGATGAAGACAGCGGCCTCGCTTTCGATTTCATCGGCGTCGACCTCGAAGGCAACGCGCCGATGACCGGCCACGCGAACGGCCTGATCACCCTCGACATCAAAGAAGCCGACGACGCCCACCGCGAGCGGGTGAGGGCGCAGATGCACGAACCGTATCGCACGCTGCTCGGGCATTTTCGGCATGAGGTCGGGCACTACTATTGGGATCGGCTGATCGCCAACGGCCCGTGGCTCGATTCATTCCGTAACCTGTTCGGCGACGAGCGCGCCAGTTACGCCGAGGCGCTCGATCGTCATTACCAACAAGGCGCGCCACTCGACTGGCCGCTGCACTACGTGAGCGCCTACGCGACCATGCACCCGTGGGAAGACTGGGCGGAAACCTGGGCGCATTACCTGCACATGATGGACGCGGTGGACACGGCGCTGGGTTTTGGCATGAGCGCGCGGGAAATGGATTTCGATTACCAGCCGTTTCCGAGCAGCACGCTGTACGACCCGCAACATCCCGGTGGCGAGGCGTTCCTGGCGTTTGTTAATGCATGGATCGAGTTGGCCGGCATGCTCAATGAATTGTCACGCAGCATGGGCCAGCCGGATTTTTACCCGTTCGTGCTGCCGGCGGCTGCGATTGCCAAGCTGCACTTTATTCATCTGGTGATCCAGCAGGCGGGCGGCAGGGCAGACGAGGTGCTGGCCCTCTAACGTCAAAAGATCGCAGCCTTCGGCAGCTCCTACAGGTGAATGCGGATCCATGTGGGCACTGCCACAGGCTGCGATCTTTATGTCCTTGAACCAGTTCATTTTTTTAATCTGGATAGAACGGTTGTAACTTCGTCTCAGATAGGTACAATGGCGCGGCTCGCCGACAGGCAAGCGTCGTTATGGTGACCCCATCGGTCCCCCCGCAACGATTACCCGTGAACCTGGTCAGAGCCGGAAGGCAGCAGCCACAGCGGGAACATTGTGTGCCGGGGTGTGGCTGGTGGGGTCGCCACCTTAACGAACAATCGAACGCTTCAACCAGAACTGCATGGGTTTCACCCACTGCGGTTTTTTTTGTGTCTGCGATTAAGCGGTTCACACAGATCCCTTGTAGGAGTGAGCCTGCTCGCGATGGCGTCCTGTCTGCTATAAATGTGTTGGCTGATACACCGCCATCGCGAGCAGGCTCACTCCTACAGGGGTTAGCGATCGCTCTCAGGGTGGCCGGTGTAAAGCCGGATAATCTCATCAATCTCCCCCGACATTTTCATCCGCAACAACGTGCGCAAGATCCGCTGCACCGGCACCTTCGGGTCATTTCTCACATAACAACCGACCTTCTGCTCTTGCAACACCGCCACCGCTTGCAATTGCTTTTCCGGCGTCAGGCGCTGATTGAACCAGTCCAGCGTCCACTGATTGCTCACCGCATAGCGATAACGCCCGGCCAGCAACTTCTCCAAAACCTGCTCCTGATTGCGCGCATCTTCGCGGTGCAAGCGATCGGTATCAAACAGCGGTTGCAGGGTAGGGTAGATGTAACCAAGCACAGTGCCGATGGATTGGCGGGGCAAGGTGGCAGGGTTAATGCTGACGGGCTGATCCTTGCGACTGACCAACAGATCACGCTGAAACAACAGCGGCAGACTCCAGATGTAATCCCCCGACTGATTCGGCAGCCACGACTGTGCGGCATAGCAGCGAACATCAATCTCGCCGTGCTCCATGGCGCTCTGCACCCGGGCGCGCGGCAGCACGTGAAATTCGGCCGGCGCACCGACCTGGGTGGCGAGGCTGAGCATGATGTCGTAGAGGATGCCCTGGGTCGGGCGGCCGCGTTCGTATTGCACCATCGGCATCGCCCAACTGTCGGGCATGGCAAAGCGCAGCGTTGGCTCTGCGGCCGTCACGTTCAGGCTGAATCCCAGCAGTGCCCCCACGGCCCAACGCATAAACGCTCCGGTAATTTCCTGTCCTGAGCCGATAAAAGCCTCTGCTGATGGAGCTTAGCCACATTAGACGAGGACATCGGATGCAATTTTGCCCTTGCTCCGCTAGCATTAGCCGCTTCTGCTTCCTTCGCTGCGACGGTTTTCGATGAGTTATCAGGTTCTTGCACGTAAATGGCGTCCGCGCTCGTTCCGCGAAATGGTCGGCCAGACCCATGTGCTCAAAGCTCTGATCAATGCCTTGGACAGCCAGCGGCTGCACCACGCGTACCTGTTTACCGGGACGCGCGGGGTGGGTAAAACCACGATTGCGCGGATCATTGCCAAATGCCTGAACTGTGAGACAGGTATCACTTCCAGCCCGTGCGGCGAGTGCTCGGTGTGCCGTGAAATCGACGAGGGCCGCTTTGTCGACCTGATCGAGATCGACGCCGCGAGCCGCACCAAGGTCGAAGACACCCGCGAGTTGCTCGACAACGTGCAGTACGCGCCGAGCCGTGGGCGCTTCAAGGTCTACCTGATCGACGAAGTGCACATGCTCTCCAGCCATTCCTTCAATGCGCTGCTGAAAACCCTCGAAGAGCCGCCGCCGTACGTCAAGTTCATCCTGGCGACCACCGACCCGCAGAAACTTCCAGCAACGATTTTGTCGCGCTGCCTTCAGTTCTCGCTGAAGAACATGACGCCGGAGCGCGTGGTCGAGCATTTGACCCACGTGCTGACCGCCGAAAACGTGCCGTTCGAAGACGACGCGCTGTGGCTGCTCGGTCGCGCCGCTGACGGTTCGATGCGTGACGCCATGAGCCTGACCGATCAGGCCATTGCTTTCGGTGAAGGCAAGGTGCTCGCCACCGACGTGCGGGCGATGCTCGGCACGCTGGATCACGGTCAGGTCTTTGACGTTCTGCATTCGTTGATTGAAGGCGATGCCAAGGCTCTGCTTGAAGCGGTGCGCCACCTGGCCGAGCAGGGCCCTGACTGGAACGGCGTGCTCTCGGAAATTCTCAACGTGCTGCACCGCGTCGCTATCGCTCAAGCGCTGCCGGAAGGCGTCGACAATGGGCATGGCGATCGCGATCGCGTGTTGGCGCTGGCGCAAGCCTTGCCGGCCGAAGACGTGCAGTTCTATTACCAGATGGGCCTGATCGGCCGCCGCGATTTGCCGCTGGCGCCGGATCCGCGCGGCGGTTTCGAAATGGTGCTGCTGCGAATGCTGGCCTTCCGGCCGGCTGATACGGCGGACGCCCCGAGGCAACCGCTAAAGCCAGTTGGGATCAGCCAGGCCACAGTTGATTCCGCAAATTCAGTGGCTGCCGCGCCTAAACCTGCGCCGGTGGTTGCTGCGGCTGTTGCCCCGACGCCGGCTCCTGTAGCTGCACCTGCGCCGGCTCCAGAGCCTGCGCCGGTTGCTCCAGTTGCTCCAGTTGCCGAGCCAGAGCCAACGCCCGTCGTCGCCGAAGCCGTTGTCGATCTGCCGTGGAACGATCCGGTAGAAGCCGAGGCCGAGCCAGAACCCGAGCCAGCTCAGCAACCTGCCGTCGAGCCCATGCTGGAAACCGCCGCCGAGCAACCCGAGTTGCCGCCGATGCCGTTGCCGACCCCGGACAGCGTCGTTCCTGACGCACCAGAGTGGGCCGCCGCGCCAATTCCAGAGCCGTCAGTCGCCGACGTCGATGCCGCCACGCCGGGCACCGACATGGACGACGAGCCGCCGCTGGACGAGGATTACATCGAGCCGGACATGGACTCGGCGTACAGCTACCTCGACGAACTGGCCAGCGAACACGCTGCCGATCCAGAGCCGGAACCCGAACCTGAGCCCGCAGCGGCGCCGGCCACCGGTCTGGCCTTGCAATGGCTTGAGCTGTTCCCGAAACTGCCGATCTCCGGCATGACCGGCAGCATCGCCGCCAACTGTACGTTGATCGCGGTTGATGGCGATCATTGGCTGATGCACCTCGATCCGGCGCACAGCGCACTGTTCAACGCCACGCAGCAGCGGCGTCTGAACGATGCGTTGAACCAGTTCCACGGTCGCACGCTGACGCTGACCATCGAGCTGATCAAACCCGAGCAGGAGACCCCGGCTCAGGCCGCCTCCCGTCGCCGGGCCAACCGTCAGCGCGAAGCGGAGGAGTCGATTCATGGCGATCCGTTCATCCAGCAGATGGTTCAGCAGTTTGGCGCGGTGGTGCGACACGATACTATTGAACCTGTCGATGCCTTGGTCGCCCAAGGCTAATAACTGAAGGTGCCCGGCCTCCATGGCCGGGCGCTGTTTTGATCCAAGTACTTTTGAGGTGATTCCCATGATGAAAGGTGGCATGGCCGGCCTGATGAAGCAGGCGCAGCAGATGCAGGAAAAGATGGCCAAGATGCAGGAAGAACTGGCCAACGCCGAAGTCACCGGTAAGGCCGGCGGCGATATGGTCACCGTGGTGATGACCGGTCGTCACGACCTCAAGCGCGTCAGCATCGACCCGACCCTGCTGCCGGGTCTGGACGAAGACGACCGTGAAGTGATCGAAGACCTGGTCGCCGCCGCCGTCAACGACGCCGTGCGCAAGATCGAAGCCAGCAGCCAGGAAAAAATGGGCGGCATGACCGCCGGCATGAACCTGCCTGCGGGTATGAAACTGCCATTCTGATTCGCCAACCGGCGGCAGATGAGCTACACAAAATGCCAGGCATTGCGCCTGGCATTTTTGTTTCTGCCTCATTAACACCGCACCCTGTAGGAGCTGTCGAGTGAAACGAGGCTGCGATCTTTTGATCCTGTTGTTTTCACAAGCAAGATCAAAAGATCGCAGCGTGCCGCAGCTCCTACATGAATGTCGTACGAAACATCGAACACCCCACCGCCTCAACGGTCTGCTCCCTATACCCGCTGAATTCATCATTCACAGGAGACGCTGACATGTCCGACCCTCTTACCCTCAATCAACGCTTCGTCCTCGCCTCGCGTCCGGTTGGCGCGCCGACCCCGGAAAACTTCCGCCTCGAACGCGAAGCGCTGCCCGATCTGCAGGACGGCCAGATACTGCTGAAAACCCTCTACCTGTCCCTCGACCCCTACATGCGTGGGCGCATGAGTGACGCACCGTCCTACGCCGCGCCCGTTGAAATCGGCGAGGTGATGACCGGTGGCGCTGTCAGTCGCGTCGAAGACTCGCGTCATCCGAAGTTTCATAAGGGTGATCTGGTGGTCGGTGCCACAGGCTGGCAAAGCCACAGCATCAGCGATGGCCGCAACATCATCCCGATCCCGTCCGGGTTGCCGAGCCCGTCGATGGCCCTCGGTGTGCTGGGCATGCCCGGCATGACCGCGTACATGGGCCTGATGGACATCGGTCAGCCGAAAGAAGGCGAGACCCTCGTCGTCGCTGCCGCGTCCGGTGCTGTCGGTTCGGTGGTCGGCCAGGTGGCGAAGATCAAAGGCCTGCGCGCGGTCGGTGTCGCCGGTGGTGCCGAGAAGTGCAAATACGTGGTCGAGGAGTTGGGCTTCGACGCCTGCATCGATCACAAGGCTGACGACTTCGCCGAGCAACTGGCCAAAGCTTGCCCGAATGGCATCGACATCTATTACGAAAACGTCGGCGGTCACGTATTCGACGCGGTCGTGCCGTTGCTCAACCCCAAAGCGCGCATCCCGCTGTGCGGCCTGATCGCCGGTTACAACGCCTCTGAAGCCCCGAAAGGCCCGGATCGTCTGCCGATGCTGCAGCGTACGTTGCTGACCAAACGCGTACGCATTCAGGGTTTCATCGTGTTTGATGACTACGGCGATCGTCAGCCGGAATTCATCAGTGCGATGGTGCCGTGGGTGCGCGATGGCAAGGTGAAATTCCGCGAAGACGTGGTCGATGGCCTGGAGCAGGCGCCGGAAGCGTTTATCGGTCTGCTGGAGGGTCGCAACTTCGGCAAACTGGTGGTGCGGGTCGCCCAGGACTGAGTATTTGACGCTGGCCAGAGGCGCGGGTATAAACCGCGTCTCGTTGTTTTGTCGGACTTTTTACCCATGAGCTTCAGCCCTTTGATTCGCCAACTGATCGACGCCCTGCGCACCTTGCCCGGCGTGGGTCAGAAAACCGCCCAGCGCATGGCGTTGCAGATGCTTGAGCGTGATCGCAGCGGCGGTCTGCGTCTGGCTCAGGCCTTGAGCCAAGCCATGGAAGGGGTCGGTCACTGCCGCCAGTGCCGCACGCTGACCGAAGACGATCTGTGCCCGCAATGCGCCGACACCCGTCGCGACGACACGTTGCTGTGCGTGGTCGAAGGGCCGATGGATGTCTATGCGGTCGAGCAGACGGGCTTTCGTGGCCGCTATTTTGTGCTCAAGGGGCATTTGTCGCCGCTGGACGGGCTCGGGCCTGAGGCGATCGGTATTCCGCAACTGATGGCGCGGATTGAAGAGGCGGGGACGTTTGCTGAAGTGATCCTTGCGACCAATCCTACGGTTGAGGGTGAAGCCACGGCGCATTACATCGCGCAGTTGTTGCAGCACAAAGGCCTGATCGCTTCGCGGATTGCCCACGGCGTGCCGTTGGGTGGTGAGTTGGAACTGGTGGATGGCGGCACGCTGGCGCATTCGTTTGCCGGGCGGAAACCGATTTCCCTCTGATAAAAATCAAAAGATCGCAGCCTTCGGCAGCTCCTACAGGGAACCGCATTCCAGTGTAGGAGCTGCCGCAGGCTGCGATCTTTTGCTCTTCTGTATCTTGTAAACCAAGCAAGCGCTCGGTTAAGTTCGGCGAACCCTTCCGTGGAGCTCGCCCATGCCTGCCTTTCAGGAATACTTCGACCCAAGCCATCAATTAGTCCGCGACAGCGTCAGACGTTTCGTCGAACGCGAGATCCTGCCGGACGTTGACCAGTGGGAAGAAGCCGAAAGCTTCCCCCGTGAGCTGTACCTGAAGGCTGGTGCCGCCGGCATCCTCGGCATCGGCTATCCGGAAGCGCTCGGTGGCAGCCATGAAGGCGATCTGTTCGCCAAGGTCGCCGCCAGTGAGGAGTTGATGCGCTGTGGCTCTGGTGGCCTGGTAGCGGGGCTCGGCTCGCTCGATATCGGTCTGCCACCGATCGTCAAATGGGCTCGCCCTGAAGTGCGAGATCGCGTCGTGCCACAAGTGCTCAGCGGCGAAAAGATCAGCGCCTTGGCAGTTACCGAGCCCGGTGGCGGCTCTGACGTCGCCAACCTGCAAACCCGCGCCGTGCGTGACGGCGACGTCTATCGGGTCAGCGGCAGCAAAACCTTTATAACCAGTGGCGTGCGCGCGGATTTCTACACCGTCGCGGTGCGCACCGGCGCGCCAGGCTTCGGTGGCATCAGCCTGTTGATGATCGAGAAGGGCACACCCGGTTTCACCGTGGGCCGTCAGTTGAAGAAAATGGGCTGGTGGGCGTCGGACACGGCTGAATTGTTCTTCGACGATTGCCGGGTGCCTGTAGGAAATCTGATCGGCGCCGAGAACATGGGCTTCGCCTGCATCATGGGCAATTTTCAGAGCGAACGCCTGGCCTTGGCGCTGATGGCCAACATGACCGCGCAACTGGCGCTGGAAGAAAGCCTGAAGTGGGCGCGCGAGCGGGAAGCCTTTGGCAAACCGATTGGCAAGTTTCAGGTGATCAAACATCGACTGGCCGAAATGGCCACAGCGCTGGAGGTGTCGCGCGAATTCACCTACCGGCAAGCGGCGAAAATGGCGGCGGGGCAGAGTGTGATCAAAGAGATTTCCATGGCGAAGAACTTTGCCACGGACACCTCGGATCGGATTACCACGGAGGCGGTGCAGATTCTTGGTGGGCTTGGGTATATGCGCGAGAGTCTGGTGGAGCGGCTGTATCGGGATAACCGCATCTTGTCGATTGGCGGCGGGACGCGGGAAGTGATGAACGAGATCATCAGCAAGCAGATGGGGCTTTAAAGTCAAAAGATCGCAGCCTTCGGCAGCTCCTACAGGGAAACGCACATCCCAATGTAGGAGCTGCCGAAGGCTGCGATCTTTTGCTCTTGATTACTTGTCAGTCAACGCAAACTGCGTCAGGCAGAAGGTCGGGATGCCCATGTCCTGCAGACGCTGCGAACCTTGCAGCTCCGGCAGGTCAATAATCGCCGCCGCCTCATGCACCCGCGCGCCCATGCGACGAATCAGGTTGGCCGCCGCAATCAGCGTGCCGCCGGTGGCGATCAAATCATCAAACATCACCACCGAATCGCCTTCGCACAGGCTATCAGCGTGTACTTCCAGAAACGCTTCGCCGTATTCGGTTGCGTAACCTTCAGCGAGCACGTCCGCCGGCAGTTTGCCTTGCTTGCGGAACAGCACCAGCGGCTTGTTCAACTGATAGGCCAAAACCGAACCGATCAGAAAACCACGCGCATCCATCGCGCCGATGTGGGTGAAATCGGCTTCCACGTAGCGGTGGGCGAAGCTGTCCATCACCAGGCGCAGGGCCGTGGGCGATTGGAACAGCGGGGTGATGTCGCGAAAAATCACGCCTGGTTTCGGGAAGTCGATCACGGGGCGGATCAGGGATTTGATGTCGAAGGAGTCGAAGACCATCGTCGAGGTGTCCTGGCAGGGCTGCAAACGGCGCAGTATACCCGCGGCTGAAACGCTTCGCTCAACCGCGGATCGAGATCAGCCTTCTAACGAACCACCGGCCAGCGCGCAGAGCTGGATCGGGTCGAGGATGTGAATCTCCTTGCCCTCGGCGGCGATCAGCTGGTTTTGCTGGAAGCGGGTGAACACGCGGGACACGGTTTCCACCGCCAGACCCAAGTAGTTACCGATTTCGTTACGCGACATTGCAAGGCGGAATTGATTGGCCGAAAAGCCGCGAGCGCGGAAGCGTGCGGACAGGTTGACCAAGAAGGTGGCGATGCGCTCGTCGGCGGTTTTCTTCGACAGCAGCAACATCATTTGCTGGTCGTCGCGGATTTCGCGGCTCATCACGCGCATCAACTGACGGCGCAACTGCGGCAATTGCAGGGCCAGTTCGTCGAGGCGTTCAAAGGGAATTTCGCAGACCGAGGTGGTTTCCAGTGCCTGGGCGGACACCGGGTGTTTCTCGGTGTCCATGCCGGACAGGCCAACCAGCTCGCTTGGCAAGTGGAACCCGGTCAGTTGTTCTTCGCCGGAATCGCTCAGGCTGAAGGTCTTCAGGGCGCCGGAGCGTACTGCAAAAACGGAATCGAATGTGTCGCCCTGGCGGAACAGGAACTCACCCTTTTTCAACGGGCGGCCACGTTTAACGATCTCGTCCAGCGCATCCATGTCTTCCAGATTCAGAGAAAGTGGCAGGCAGAGAGGGGCCAGGCTGCAATCCTTGCAATGAGCCTGGTTATGAGCGCGCAGTTTAACTGGCTCGGACATTTCTTTAATCCTTGTGGGAAAACACACATAAGACGTAAGGGTAACCCACAAGAGGACGTTCAGGCCAGTGCGTGGCGCGTCTGGCCTGCTGGCAAAGTGTCGCTGTCCGGACTGGTTCATTTTGGTGGGCGCTCAAATCACCCGGGAAAAACGCTGGCGGTTTTGCTGCTCCAGGTAAGCGTCAAACACCATGCACACCGAACGCACCAGCAAGCGTCCCGCCGGCAGAATCTCGATGCGGTCACGATCCAGAGTGATCAAGCCATCGTTGGCCATGCCTTGCAGTTGTGGCCATAGCGCGCCGAAGTAACCCTGAAAATCGATGTTGAATTGCTGCTCGATCTCGGCGAAATCCAGACTGAAGTTGCAGATGAGTTGCTGAATCACCGCGCGTCGTAGCCGATCATCGGCGTTGCACACCAGACCACGGCTGGTCGCCAGTTGCGCGGCGGCGAGGCTGTTCTGGTATTCGTTCAGATCGCTGCTGTTCTGGCAGTACAGGTCGCCAATCTGGCTGATCGCCGAAACCCCCAGACCAATCAAATCGCAATGGCCGTGGGTGGTGTAGCCCTGGAAGTTGCGTTGCAGGGTTTCCTCTTCCTGAGCAATCGCCAGTTCGTCATCGGGCAGGGCGAAATGATCCATGCCGATGTAGCGGTAACCGGCGGCGATCAATTGTTCGGTGGTGCGCTGAAACATCTCCAGTTTCTGCGCCGGGCTCGGCAATTCGCTGGTGTTGATCCGCCGCTGCGGCATAAAGCGTTCCGGCAGGTGCGCATAGTTGAACACCGAGAGCCGATCCGGTTGCAGGCTGATGACTTCCTCGACGGTGCGGGCGAAGTTGTCCGGGGTCTGTTTGGGCAGTCCGTAAATCAGGTCGATGTTGATCGAGCGAAATTGCAGGGTGCGCGCCGCATCGATCACCGCGCGGGTTTCTTCCAGACTTTGCAGGCGATTGACCGCGCGTTGTACGGCCGGATCGAGGTCTTGCAGGCCGATGCTGACGCGATTGAAACCGAGTTCCCGCAGCAGGCCCATGGTCGACCAGTCGGCTTCGCGCGGATCGATTTCGATGCCGTAATCGCCGGAATCGTCATCCAGCAGATTGAAATGCTTGCGCAGGTGCGCCATCAACTGACGCAGTTCATCGTGGCTGAGAAAGGTCGGGGTGCCGCCGCCGAAGTGCAGTTGCTCGACTTTTTGTGCGGGGTCGAGGTGGCAGGCGATCAACTGGATTTCCTGCTCCAGACGTTGCAGGTACGGCAGGGCGCGGCCGCGATCCTTGGTGATGACCTTGTTGCAGGCGCAGTAGTAGCAAATGTTCGCGCAGAACGGCACGTGCACATACAGCGACAACGGGCGCAGGGCCTTGCGGCTGTCGCGCAGAGCGTGAAACAGATCGAACGAGCCGACCTGACTGTGAAATTGCACGGCCGTCGGATACGAGGTGTAGCGCGGTCCCGCGAGATCGTAACGGCGAATCAGATCAGAGTCCCAACGAATGGCGTCGAGCATGCGGGCATTCCCCCGAATAGGCTGGCAGTGTGGGGGGAGTCTATCGGGGTGCGGCGATGAGGCACTTGATTTGCATCAACCGCAGGAGATCAAAAGATCGCAGCCTTCGGCAGCTCCTACTTTGGAATGTGTAACTCTGTAGGAGCTGCCGAAGGCTGCGATCTTTTGATCTTAATGCCCCATGAGCCAATGTTGATGCGGGCCGGGCAGGGTCCAGACGCCGAAAAGGATGACCAGCAAACCACCCGTCATGCGCACGCTGCGCTTGCGCAACAGCGCAGTGACGCGCTCTGCCGCGAGGCCCGTGCCGAGCAAAACCGGCCACGTCCCCAAGCCAAACGCGAGCATCAACAACGCACTGTCCAGCGCATTGCCCTGACTCGCCGACCACAGCAACGTGCTGTAAACCAGTCCACACGGCAGCCAGCCCCACAATGCGCCGAGCAACAACGCACGCGGCACACTCGACACGGGCAACAAACGGTTAGCCACTGGCTGAATGTGCCGCCACAACCCGCGTCCGAGGCTTTCGATCCGCGTCAGCCCGCTCCACCAACCGGCCAGGTACAAACCCATGGCGATCAACAACAACCCGGCCAGTACGCGCATGAACATTGCCGCAGGACTGTTGGCAACCGCCCAGCCCGCCAGACCGATCAACAATCCAGCCGTGGCATAACTGAGAATCCGTCCGAGGTTATACGCCAGCAGCAGACGAAAACGCCGGCTGCGTTGCTCTTTGGGAATCGCCAGGGTCAGCGCGCCCATCAAGCCGCCGCACATGCCCAGGCAATGGCCACCACCAAGCAAGCCGAGGATCAGCGCCGAGACCAGCAGTGGCGCCAGTTCAAGCATGGGGTGGGGCCTTGTCGTCCGGTTTGGTCGCGTTGACTTCGTCGACGGCAGCGGTGTGTTGCGGATCCTGATCGTCGAACAGGATGCTGTGGGCCGGGCCGTCGAGGTCGTCGTACTGACCGCTGTCCACCGCCCAGAAGAAAATGTAAACGGCGATGGCCACGATCAGCAGTGCGGCGGGGATCATCACGTAGAGAGCTGGCATCTGTACTCCATGCCCGCGCGGCTCAGGCCGGCAGCGGGCGGGTTTCCGAACGAGTGCTGGCGTGCGGCGAACCCGGCAGGCGAGTCAGGCGCAAAGCGTTGAGCACCACGGTCAACGAACTGATCGACATGCCGACCGCGGCCCACACCGGCGTGATCCAGCCGAGGGCGGCGAACGGCAACATGAGGCCATTGTACAGCGCCGCCCACAGCAGATTCTCGATGATTACCCGACGGGTGCGCCGCGCCAACGTGAAGGCCTGAACCAGCGCGTCGAGGCGATTGGACAGCAGCACCGCATCGGCGCTGGTTTTCGCCAGATCGGTGGCCGAGCCCATCGCCACACTGATGTCAGCCGCCGCCAGTACCGGCACGTCATTGACGCCGTCGCCAAGCATCAGCACCTTGCGACCTTCCTTGTGCAACCGTTGCAAGACTTGCAGTTTGTCGTCAGGACGCAAACCACCACGGGCCTCGTCGATGCCCAATTCGGCGGCGACGCTGGCGACCATCGGCGAGCTGTCGCCAGACAACAGCAACGTGCGCCAGCCGCGCGCCTTGCACGCCGCGACCAGGGCGGGGGCGTCATCGCGCAAGCGGTCATCGAGGACGAACCACGCCAACGGCCCCTGAGCGTCGCCCAGCAGCAGCCATTGGCCTGCTTCGTCCGGCATCCTCGATACTGCCGCGCCGCTGAGGGCGCAGACAAATTGCGCCTGACCGATGCGCAAACGTTGTTCGCCGACCAAACCTTCGAGGCCGAGCCCCGGTGTGCTGTGAACTTCCTCTGCCGCCAGCGGTGCGCGACCGAAAGCCCGGGCAATCGGGTGTTCTGAACGGTTTTCCAGCGCGGCGGCGAGGCTCAGGCATTGCTCGCTGTCCAGTGCGCCGAGCGGGCGGATCGAACGTAATACCAAGCGGCCCTCGGTGAGGGTGCCGGTCTTGTCGAAAATCACCGTGTCGATCTGATTCAGGCCTTCCAGCACATGGCCGCGCGTCAACAGCAAACCGAGTTTGTGCAGGGTGCCGGTGGCGGCGGTGAGGGCGGTCGGCGTCGCCAGCGACAGCGCGCACGGGCAGGTCGCGACGAGCATGGCGAGGACGATCCAGAACGCTCGCGAGGAATCCAGCTCCCACCAGAGCAGGCCGATGACGGCAGCGGCGATCAGCGACAGCAACAGGAACCATTGCGCGGCGCGGTCGGCGATTTCTGCCAGTCGTGGTTTTTCCGCTTGGGCGCGGTCGAGCAGGCGGACGATGGCGCTCAGGCGCGTGTCTTGCCCCAGCGCCTGTACTTCAACCGTCAGCGCCCCTTCGACATTAAGGGTGCCGGCGGTGACCGCATCGCCCAGCGTGCGCGGTTGCGGCAGGTATTCGCCGGTGAGCAGCGATTCGTCGATGCTTGATTGGCCATCAATGATCTTGCCGTCAGCCGGGAGGATCGATCCGGCTTGCACCAGAATCTTGTCGCCCGTGCGCAGCTCGCTGAGCAAAATGCGCTCGCTCTGGCCGCTACCGTCCAGACGCAGGCACGACGCGGGCAACAGATTGACCAGTTGGGCCGTGGCAGCGGCGGTACGCTCGCGGGCGCGGCGTTCCAGATAACGCCCGGCGAGCAGGAACAACGCAAACATACCGACCGCATCGAAGTACAACTCACCGACCCCGGTGATTGCCGTCCAGATCCCGGCGATGTAGGCGCTGCCGATGGCCAGCGACACCGAGACGTCCATGGTCAGGTGGCGGGTGCGCAAATCACGCATTGCGCCTTTGAAGAACGGCGCGCAGCTGTAGAAGACGATCGGCGTGGTGAGGAACAGCGCGACCCAGCGCAGAATCGTGTGCAGCTCAGGGCTGAGGTCAATATTGAATTCCGGCCAGGTGGCCATCGTCGCCATCATTGCCTGAAACCACAGCAATCCAGCGACGCCGAGCTGGCGCAGGGCGAGACGGTTTTCGCTGACCAGTTGTTCGCTGGCGCGGTCGGCCTGATACGGGTGGGCGGCGTAACCGATGTGACGCAGTTCGGCGAGGACCTGGCTCAGCGGCAACTGCGCGTCGGCCCAGCTCACGTGCAGGCGATGGTTGGACAGGTTCAGCCGTGCTTCGGCCACGGCAGGCAGGGTGCGCAGATGTTTCTCGATCAGCCAGCCGCAGGCGGCGCAACTGATGCCTTCCATCAATAACGTGGTTTCGGCCAGATCGCCTGCATGGCGCACGAACGGTTGTTGCACGTCGGCGCGGTCGTACAGCGCCAGTTCGTCGGTCAGTTGCACCGGCAGCGCTTCGGGGTTGGCCGAGGCTTCGCTGCGATGCTGGTAATAACTGTCGAGGCCGCCGGCAACGATGGCTTCGGCCACGGCCTGGCAGCCCGGGCAGCAGAATTCGCGGGATTCCCCGAGTACGACAGCGGTGAAGCGGCTGCCCGACGGAACGGGCAGGGCGCAGTGGTAGCAGGGGAGTGGGCTGGTCATGGCACTTGTTCCGATGATCGTTCCCACGCTCCGCGTGGGAATACCTCCCCGGACGCTCCGCGTCCGCTTCGGCTGGGACGCGGAGCGTCCTTGGCTGCGTTCCCACGCAGAGCGTGGGAACGATCAGGCACAGGAGTTGTTTATTTTTTCAGGTCTTCGGCGCCCTGGAGGGGTTCATCACCCAGCAGCAGATCCTTGTCGTGGCTGACCAGTTCTTCTTCGAACATGCGCCACACGTGGTCATCCTGACTGCCGAGCAACTCAACAAAACGACGCCCTTCAACCTTGTCGTTCAGTTGCCCGAGGTAACGGCCGGTTTCAGATTCGCTGCGAGTCAGGACGATCTTGCGATCCTTCTCCGGCTGGGTCGGCGAGATCAGGTTCAGTTCCAGCGTCTTCGGCTGACTGTCACCGCTCAAACGCAGATCAACTTCACCCGTGACGCCATCCAGATGCACGTTGGCGCGCATCTTCAGGTTCTGCGCGAGCAACTCACGATCCAGCGAACGGTTGATGCCTTTGCCGGCCTCGTAGTAGTTGTCGTTCACCAGGTTGTCCGGGTTGTTTACCGCGATGGTCACCATGGACAAGGTCAGGGTCACCGAGCAGGCCAGAATCCCGATGATGATCCATGGCCAGAGGTGCTTGTACCAAGGGCTTGCGGCGTTTGCTGCGGGCATGTTCAGTTCTCTCAACGGATTTGTGGGCCGATGAATCGGCTCTTGGCTTCAACGTGGACGCTGTTGTCATCGGCATCCTTGAGGATGAATTTCACCTCGTTGGTGCTCGATGGCAGTTGTTCGGGGGCGCTCGACAGTTCGACCGGCATGCTGAAAATTTCCCCGGCCGGCACCTTGATCTCGCGTTTGCCTTGCAGGCGCAGATCCGGCAGACCGCTGGCTTCCAGCACATAGGTGTGGTCGCGCTGATCCTTGTTCATGATCTTCAGGCTGTAGACGTTTTCGATCCGGCCTTCAGCATTCTCGCGGTACAGCACGCGATCCTTGCTGACGTCGAAACCAACCAGCGAGCGCATGAAGAACGCGGTCACCAACAGGCTGATCATCGCCAGCAACACCACGGCATAGCCGATCAGGCGCGGTCGCAGTTTATGGGTTTTCTGCCCGGACAGGTTGTGCTCGGTGGTGTAACTGATGAGGCCGCGCGGATAATTCATCTTGTCCATGATGCTGTCGCAGGCGTCGATGCACGCGGCGCAACCGATGCACTCGATCTGCAGACCGTCGCGAATGTCGATGCCGGTCGGGCAGACCTGAACGCACATGGTGCAGTCGATGCAATCACCGAGGCCCTGCGCCTTGTAGTCGATGCCTTTTTTACGCGGGCCACGGCTTTCACCCCGGCGCGGATCGTAGGAAACAATCAGCGTGTCTTTATCGAACATCACGCTCTGGAAGCGCGCATACGGACACATGTAGATGCACACTTGCTCGCGCAACCAACCGGCGTTGCCGTAGGTGGCGAGGGTGAAGAAACCGACCCAGAAGTACGACCAGCCATCGGCCTGGCCGGTGAAGAATTCAAAAACCAGTTCGCGGATTGGCGAGAAGTAACCGACAAAGGTCATGCCAGTGACAAAACCAATCAGCAGCCACATCGCGTGTTTCGCGGCTTTGCGCAGCAGTTTGTTGGCGCTCATCGGCGCCTTGTCGAGTTTGATGCGCTGGTTGCGGTCGCCTTCGGTGACCTTCTCGCACCACATAAAAATCCACGTCCACACGCTTTGCGGACAGGTATAACCGCACCAGACGCGACCGGCGTACACGGTTATAAAGAACAGGCCGAACGCGGCAATGATCAACAGGCCGGACAGCAGAATGAAATCCTGCGGCCAGAAGGTAGCGCCGAAGATGAAGAATTTGCGCTCGGGCAGGTTCCACCACACCGCCTGATGGCCGCCCCAATTCAGCCAGACCGTACCGAAATACAGCAGAAACAGCGCGGCGCCGCCCATCATCCGCAGGTTGCGGAACAGGCCGGTGAAAGCGCGGGTGTAGATTTTTTCTCGTGAGGCGTAAAGGTCAACGCTGTTGTTCGCGTTTTTGCTTGGTGGTGTGACGTCGTGTACCGGAATCTGGTTGCTCATCATTGCATCCCACGGCAGTGGAAAAATGCCTCGGTCGATACGTGCCAACCGCGGTCAAAAGGGGGTATTGCAGTGGCGCAATGATACGCCTGTCGCTCTGGCTCAAGGGTGCGACCTTTGGTCGCGTTGGGGGAAGAGCGTGAATGGTGTAGCGATTGCAGCAAAGCATGATGCAGGTCAATTGACTATAGACGATGGCTGTTGCCGGTATCGTGACAGCTGAGGAGGGCAGTGCAGGCACTGCCCCGTTTTCACTCACCGATCAAGGCAGTCGGCCACCGCCGAGGCTGTCGAGGCCACCGCTGCCACGTTTTTTATCAATCTCGTTTTCGTCGTCAATCGAGCGTTTTTTTCTGTTCAGGTCTTCGGAGCCAGTCAGTGGCGCGGGAGCACTGTCCACGGTCGAAAGTTCGGAATTCAGGGTTTTGTCTGGTTCGGTCATTACTCAGCATCCTTGTCTGATTAATTGAGGGGTATCGCATGGCGGTACTTCTGAAGAACTCAGACGTTATCGCGTGTCGGGCAACGTGCCTATCGAATTTCAATTGCCAAATATGAGCGGGCGACTCGCCATCACGGTAAAGCCGTGCACCGCCGTGGTTGCTGCGAGCGCAGGGTGATGGTGGCATTGACCGGCAGGATCCGCACATTCAAGACTTGCGTTCTTGGGGGCATCAAGAAGAACTAAAAGCGCAAGTCTGCTTTTTGTTGTTTCAGGGGGTGGCAGACATAAAAGTTATTAATGTTATTCGTACTTAAGGTTTTCACTGGCGTGTGCTTGCAGTAGTTTTATTGAAGTGGCCAGTCAGGCTTTTAATTCAATAAGCTCATACGAGAAGGATCTCTCATGCAACAAGTCAAGTTGTGGCGGTGCAGTGTTTTAACGTTTTTGCTGATGGCAGTAACGATTGGGGCTCAAGCTGATGAACGTTCCCCCAATCGGCTGATTTTTACATCTGATCCTCAATTCCCATGGACTGAAAGTTCCGATAATGGTGGGGAAGAATCGGCGTCGGATCGTGACAAGCGCTCTCGCTGGCTGATAGAAACCCAATACTCGGATGTTGCCAGTTACCGAAAGTTTTTCAACCGGGAGTTGCGGCCGATTCCGGTCATGATCAATGGTGACTTGACGGCGTTCGGCCACAGCGGGCAACGCTCCACTACCAAGGAGATTCTGGAGAAGCACCTGGGGGGTGATTACGATTACGGTCTTGGTAATCATGATTACGAAAACAATATCAATGATTGCAGTGTTCCGGAGAATAACTGTGCTGCCGGCAGCATTTCGGATATGAAGGATAAGTATTGGGGGAAGGTCGATACGTTTGATCTTGCAGCGCGAGTTATTAAAGGCAGGAAGACATTCTATGGCAGTCTCGCTTACTCAAAAAACTATGGTGACGTGCACCTGGTGCAGTTGAATAATGAGCCGACCTATACGGTGTCGTTCTCTTCCGGTTTTCCTCTGTTTAAAGTTGATTATGATATAACGAGTGCGCTCGATTGGCTTGAGCGGGATTTGAAAGCTGCTCGTGCGCAAGACAAGATCATTCTTTTAAATCTGCACAAGCCCAGTGGATGGGCGGGTAGCAGCGAGCAGGTCGATCGGTTCAAAGCGATGATTGCTAAATATGCGGTAACTGCCGTGTTTGCCGGGCACTTGCACACTCGACCGGGTTATTACTCCTACTACAGCCATCAAAACTTCGGCGATGTGCCGGTCTACCTCAGTGGCGGTGCATCAAATTGGACTTACCTGATCGCCGAGTTTGCCGATGATCGCAAGAAGCTGAACGTGTTTCAGGTCAACGGTAACAATTGGCCGCGGCGTGAGCTGATCGATACCATCGAGGTCTTAAAGTAAAGCGAGGCCGGCAACAAAAAGGCCCCGCCAATTCACATTGGCGGGGCCGTTTTTTGTTTCAAGCGTTGGCCTTACTCGGCGTTCGCTTCCGGGGCTTTTTCACCGTGGGACAAGCTGTAAACGTACGCGGCCAGCAAGTGAACCTTGTCGTTCCCTTGCAGCTGTTCCTGCGCAGGCATCTGGCCCTGACGGCCGTAACGGATGGTCTGCTGCAATTGCGCGAAGCTCGAGCCGTAGATGAACGCGGCCGGGTGAGTCAGGTTAGGTGCGCCCATCGCTGGCGTACCTTTGCCTTCCGGGCCGTGGCACGCCACGCAGTTGCCGGCGAACAGTTTCTGGCCGTTGGCGACATCCGCTTTGGTGCCTTCCGGCAGCTTGCGACCATCGAGGTTGCTCACCACGAACGCGGCAACGTCAGCAACGCCTTGCTCGCCGATCACTTCAGCCCAGGCCGGCATCACTGCGTGACGACCGCCCATGATGGTGGTCTTGATGGTTTCCGGCTCGCCGCCCCAGCGCCAGTCGGCGTCGGTCAGGTTCGGGAAACCGTAAGCGCCCTTGGCGTCGGAACCGTGGCACACCGAGCAGTTGGAGGCGAACAGACGGCCCCCCATTTTCAGTGCTTGCGGATCCTTGGCGACTTCTTCGATCGGCATGGCGGCGAACTTGGCGAAGATCGGACCGAACTTGGCGTCCGAGCGGGCCATTTCCTTTTCCCACTCGTGCACGCCGGTCCAGCCGGTCTGGCCGTTGGCGAACGCGGTCTGCTTGTCGTTATCGAGGTAGTTGTACCCCGGCAGCAGGCCTTTCCAGTTGCCCAGACCCGGGTACAGCACCAGGTAGCCCAAGGCAAAAATGATGGTGCCGACGAACAGCATGAACCACCATTTTGGCAGCGGATTATCGTACTCCTCGATCCCGTCGAAGGAGTGCCCGACCGTCTCTTCCGTCTGCTCGCTGCGCTGGCCCTTGCGGGTCGACAGCAGCAGCCAGGTCAGGGAAAAGATCGTACCGAGACTGAGGACTGTGACGTACAGACTCCAGAATGTAGTCATTCTTTGTTACTCATAGAAGATTGC
>NZ_JBIVMX010000074.1:0-22521 GCF_044753305.1 Pseudomonas sp. NPDC088429
AAACAAACCTCCACCAAAGACATCAACAAGAACAACAACAATCTTAAACAACAACAACAACATCCCATCACAACCGCCAAACGGGCGATCGTCCACAGTGTGATGCCGATCCGTCGTGTAATCCCGCGGGTTCCAACAGGTCAGCTGCAAGAGCCCCTGTTTGACCGCTCGACTGGTGATGCCGTAGTCGCCGATGGCGGAAAACATCTCGGGAAACAAACTGATCACTTCTACGCGCAATTTAGCCACGCTTAGAAGTCCGCATCCCAATCCACCTTCATCTCGCCCGCTGCCAGATCGACTGCCAACACACACTGCGCCGTATAGGGCAGCAAGCGTTCGCGATCATCCAGGCTGCCAGCGCAAGGCTTGACTACCATTACATCATTGGCGCCGGTTTCCAGAAGATGATCGACTTTCCCGAGCATTTGCCCCAGTTGATCGATGACCTTCAGACCTTCCAGCTGGTACCAGTAGTACTCGCCGTCGGTCAATTCAGGGAACAGGTTGCGCGGCACGCAGATCTCATAACCGGCCAGAAGACGAGCTTCTTCACGATCATCAAGACCCTTGAGCTTTGCGACCAGGAACTTATCGCTCCCGCGTCCACTGACCAGCTCGACCTGTTTGACATTGCCTTCGCGCTTGAGCGTCCAGGTTTTGTACTGCAACAGGTTTTCAGTCGGATCAGTAAAGGAATAAACCTTCACTTCGCCGCGAACGCCATGAACAGAATAAATTTTGCCGATAACGATCAAATCATCAGCAACAGCTGGCGTCGCGTTCATATTGCTCAGGCCGCAGCCTTTGCAGAGTCCTTCAGCAACTGAGCAACACGCTCAGAAGGCTGTGCACCAACGCTCAGCCAGTAGGCAACGCGCTCTTGGTTCACGGACAGACGAACTTCCTGACCACGGGCAACAGGGTTGAAGAAACCAACCTGTTCTTTGTGGGAGCCGTCACGCGGGTTACGCGAGTCGGTTACGGTCAGGTGGTAAAACGGGCGCTTTTTGGAGCCGCCAAGGGCAAGACGGATTGTTAGCATGTGCACATCGTTCGGGTTGTCGGTGCTGCAAATCTAAATGCACAGCGGGCATGGGTGCCCGAAAGGCCGCATATTCTAAGGAATATCCGGACTTTTGCAAATGACTTTTTCCGGCGCCTATGGCATGCCGTGCAGATCTGCATATAGAGCCGTCGATAAAAACGGCCGGTCAGCTCCCGCCGTGTGCGGGTTTGCTGTTGATCCTGCGTCCTTGCAGGGTCTGCGCCGGTGCGACGACCGGCGCGGATTCTTTACATTTTCGGCATGCCGCCGCCGGGCAACATTCCGCCCATGCCGCGCATCATTTTCGCCATTCCGCCTTTCGCGGTGAATTTTTTCATCATCTTTTGCATCTGCTTGTGCTGCTTGATCAAGCGACCGATGTCCTGCACCTGAGTACCGGAACCCATGGCGATACGGCGTTTGCGCGAACCGCTGATCAGCTCAGGGTCGCGGCGCTCGGCCGGGGTCATGGAGTTGATGATGGCTTCCATCTGTTTGAATTGTTTCTCTGCGGCGTTCTGGGCATTGCCCATCTGCGACAGGTTGACGCCGCCGATGCTCGGCAGTTTGTCCATGAGGCCGCCGAGGCCGCCCATGTTTTTCATCTGTTGCAGCTGATCGCGGAAGTCTTCGAGGTCGAAGCCCTTGCCCTTCTTCAGCTTCTTGGCCAGTTTGTCGGCCTTGTCTTTGTCGAGGGTCGCTTCGGCCTGTTCGATCAGGCTGAGCACGTCGCCCATGCCGAGAATGCGCGAGGCGATACGCTCAGGGTGGAACGGATCGAGCGCTTCGCTCTTCTCGCCCATACCGATGAACTTGATAGGCTTGCCGGTGATGGCGCGAACCGACAGCGCAGCACCGCCACGGGCGTCACCGTCGACCTTGGTCAGGATCACACCGGTCAGTGGCAGCGCATCACCGAAGGCCTTGGCCGTGTTGGCCGCATCCTGACCGGTCATGGCGTCAACCACGAACAGGGTTTCGACCGGGTTGATCGCGGCGTGCAGCGCCTTGATCTCGCCCATCATCTCTTCGTCGATGTGCAGACGACCGGCGGTATCGACGATCACCACGTCGATGAATTTCAGTTTTGCTTCTTTAATAGCAGCTTGCGCGATGTCGACCGGCTTCTGGCTCAGGTCGGACGGGAAGAAGGTCACACCCACTTCACCGGCGAGCATTTCCAGCTGCTTGATCGCCGCAGGACGATAAACGTCCGCCGACACGACCATGACCGACTTCTTCTTGCGCTCTTTCAGGAAGCGCGCCAGTTTGCCGGCGGTGGTGGTTTTACCGGCACCCTGCAAACCGGCCATCAGAATGACGGCGGGCGGCACGGCGCTCAGGTTCAACTCTTCGTTGGCCGCGCCCATCAGGCTTTCGAGTTCGGCCTGGACGATCTTCACGAACGCGTGGCCCGGCGTCAGGCTGCGCGACACCTCGGTGCCGACAGCGCGCTCCTTGACCGAATTGACGAAGTCCTTGACCACCGGCAGGGCGACGTCGGCTTCGAGCAACGCCATGCGCACTTCACGCAGGGTGTCTTTGATATTGTCTTCGGTCAGCTTGGCCTTGCCGGTGACATGGCGCAGCGTCTGCGAGAGACGGTCGGTTAAGTTTTCAAACATTGCGCGATCCTTTCAGGCCCTGTGTAGACCGGGATAATGGCGGCCCAGACCGGAATCAACATGTGCTCGGCGAGCCTGCGGCGTGGGCAGGTCGCGGATTATAGCGAAGACTGCGGCTGGCGGACACCTCGCCGTCAGCTTCCTGAGTCTTTCGTGCCATGGCGGTTCTATGCCAAACTCAGCCCCTTTCGGGCTTGCCTAACAGGATTTATGCTCCCCTTGTCACCCAGTTTGCTGACCACCCTCGCCGCCGCCCTTCTATACGCCGCTGCGACTCTCTATCAAGGCACGCGTCTGGCCGCCGGTGCCAAGGCGAACAAGCGCCTGCTGGTTTCCCTCGGCGTGCTCGCCGTGGTGGCCCAGTTCGCCAGCCTGTTCACGCATTTGCTGACGCCGATTGGCCTGGGCCTGGACTTTTTCAGCGCCTCCAGCCTGATCTCGGCGGCGGTGATCGCCCTGACCTTGATCGCCTGCTCACGGATTCCGGTGGAGAACCTGCTGGTGCTGCTGTTCCCGCTCGGCGCGGTCACGGTGTTGCTGGCGCAGTTCGCGCCGACCGGCACTGTGCAGATCATCGACGAAGAACCGGGCATCCTCGCGCACATTCTATTGTCGCTGCTGGCCTACGGCATGTTCACCATCGCGGTGTTCCAGGCCTTGCTGGTGCTGGTGCAAGATCACCAGCTCAAGCACAAACACCCGTCCGGACTGATCAAGAACTTCCCGCCGCTGCAAACCATGGAAAGCCTGTTGTTCGGTTTCCTCTGGGCCGGCTGGACGCTGTTGTCGCTGTCGCTGATCTCCGGCTGGCTGTTCGTCGAGAACCTGTTTGCCCAGCATCTGGTACACAAAACCTTGCTGGCGTGTCTGGCCTGGATCGTGTTCAGCGTGCTGCTGTGGGGCCGCAACCGTCTCGGCTGGCGCGGTCATAAGGCGATTCGCTGGACTCTCGCCGGTTTCTGCCTGCTGATGTTGGCGTATTTCGGCAGCAAACTGGTTCGTGAATACATCCTGCACATCTGACGGGCGGCATAAATGGACGGTTTGCCCATAGGGCCGATGCTCGCGGTATTTGTCCTGCTGATTTTATGGTCAGGGCTGTTTACCGCCGTCGAAATCGCGCAGCAGCATCTGCTCGCGCAACGCACCGCCTCGCGCGCCAGCGATAAACCGCTGGCGAAGCTGAGCTTCCCGCTCGACAGCCTGATCCTCTGCAACACCTTGTGCCGAGCACTCGCGGTGATCATCGCGACGTTGCTGGCGATTTTCCTCTGCGAGGAAAACGGCCCATGGGCAGCGTGCCTGGGTGCCGGTGCGGTGTTGCTGGTGTTCGCTGATTATTTCCCACGCACCCTCGCCCAGCGTTATCCGGATGCCGTGCTGGCCTTCGGCAATTCGTTGTTGGCGGTTCCGCTGAAGATTGTTTACCCACTGGCCTGGCTGTTCAGCCGTGTCAGCGTTTTGCTGATCCGCCCGTTCGCGCGCAAGCCGCAAGTGGTGCAGCAGAGCGACGACGACGCGCCCAGCGATCGACGTGATGACCCCGAGCATCCTGTTCACGCACACCCTGTTTCGGGAATTCATGCGCTGGACAACATCACCGTCAACGACATTCTGGTGCCGCGCAGTGACGTCGACGGCATCAACCTCGACGATTCGATTGAAGCGATCATCGAGCAACTGCGCCAGAACAAGCGCACGCGCCTGCCGATGTTCCACAGCGACATCAATCAGGTTGAAGCGGTGCTCAATACCCGCCAGATACGTCATTTACTGAACAACGGCGATCTGACGCTAGAGGCGTTGTTGGCGGCGAGTTACGAGCCGTATTTCGTCCCGGAAAGTACGCCGCTGCAACTGCAACTACTGAACTTCCACAAGCAGCAGCGGCGCCTGGGCATGGTCGTCGATGAGTACGGCGAAGTGCTCGGCATTGTGACGCTGGAAGATATTCTTGAGGAGATCGTCGGCGAATTCGAGAGCGAGCACAGTCTGGAGAACCCGCACATTCATCCACAGACTGACGGGCGGATGGTGATTGATGGCACCGCTTCGATTCGCGAATTGAACAAGTGCCTGGGCTGGCATTTGCCGAGTGATGGGCCGAAAACGCTGAACGGATTGGTGACTGAGGCGCTGGAGACGATTCCCGAGAGTGCGGTTTGCTTGAAGATCGGGCGCTATCGACTGGAGATTCTTGAGACTGAGGAGAATCGGGTGAGCAAGGTGTTGATCTGGCATACCTCGTCTGTGCCTGCTTTGGTGCCGGCCCGATAGAAGATCAAAAGATCGCAGCCTTCGGCAGCTCCTACATTGGAATGCGTTCCAAATGTTCCAAATGTTCCAAATGTTCCAAATGTTCCAAATGTTCCAAATGCCCCAAATGTTCCAAATGTCCCAAATGCCCTAAATGTCCCAAATGTCCCAAATGCCCCAAATGTCCCAAATGTAGGAGCTGCCGAAGGCTGCGATCTTTTGCTCTTGTTTGATTGTTAGCCCCCTTCCTATAATCAAATCCGCTTACCCAAGCGTTGCCAAACCGCGTGCTTACCCCGCACCAGACCGGTTTCGGCCATTTCCGCTGTACTCCGGCGACTGTTCCTACCTGAAACAGCGACCGCGCCTCATCCCACATCCCTGGGTGTTCGACCATAATAATTCGCTCCAACGGAGCTCATGACTGTCAGGGATCACCGCATGACGACCAGTACCGCTTTCAGCGACACCGCGCCTGCCCAACCGACCAACTCCGCCACCCGCGTGGCGACGGCGAGTTTTATCGGCACCGCGATCGAGTTCTACGACTTCTATGTTTACGCCACGGCGGCTGCGCTGGTGATCGGGCCGGTGTTCTTTCCGCAGACGTCCGGCACGGCGCAGATGCTTTCGGCGTTTCTTACTTTTGGCATCGCTTTTCTGGCCCGACCGTTGGGCTCGGCGCTGTTCGGCCATTTCGGTGACCGTATCGGGCGTAAATCGACGCTGGTCGCATCTCTGCTATTGATGGGCGTGTGTACGACGCTGATCGGCGTGCTGCCGGGTTACGCCACGATTGGCGCGTGGGCGCCGATTCTGTTGTGTGTGCTGCGCTTTGGTCAGGGCCTGGGATTGGGCGGTGAATGGGGCGGTGCTGCGTTGCTCGCCACGGAAAACGCGCCGAAAGGTAAACGCGCGTGGTTCGGTATGTTTCCGCAACTCGGCCCGTCGATTGGTTTTCTCGCGGCCAATGGCTTGTTTCTGACTTTGGCCATGACCCTCGATGACGAGCAATTCCGCAGTTGGGGCTGGCGCATTCCGTTCCTGCTCAGTGCAGTGTTGGTGATGGTGGGCCTGTATGTGCGCCTGAAACTTCACGAAACGCCGGTCTTCGCCAATGCCATCGCGCGTCAGGAACGAGTGAAAGTGCCGCTGGTTGAACTGTTCAGCCAGTATTGGGCACCGACCTTGTTGGGCGCGGCGGCGATGGTCGTGTGCTATGCGCTGTTCTATATCTCGACGGTTTTTTCCCTGAGCTACGGGGTTTCCACGCTGGGTTATAGCCGCGAGACATTCTTGGGATTGCTGTGCTTTGCCGTACTGTTCATGGCGGCTGCGACGCCATTGTCGGCTTGGGCCAGCGATCGTTATGGGCGCAAACCGGTGCTGATCATCGGTGGCTTGCTGGCGATTCTGTCCGGGTTCTTGATGGAACCACTGCTGACGCAAGGCTCGACCTGGGGCGTGGCGCTGTTTCTGTGCATCGAGCTGTTTTTGATGGGCGTGACGTTTGCACCGATGGGCGCACTGTTGCCGGAGCTGTTTCCGACCCACGTGCGTTATACCGGTGCTTCGGCGGCGTATAACCTGGGCGGGATCGTCGGGGCCTCGGCGGCGCCGTTCTTTGCGCAGAAACTGGTGGCGATGGGTGGTTTGAGCTATGTCGGCGGGTATGTGTCGGGGGCGGCGGTGCTGAGTTTGATTGCGGTGCTGTGTCTGAAAGAGACGCGGGATAACGATTTGAATCGGGTGGCCTGACAGACCGCCATCGCGGGCAAGCCTTGCTCCTACAGATCAGCGTCGCAACGCGACCTTATGTAGGAGCAAAGCTTGCTCGCGAATGCCGCGACCCGGTTTAGAGTTCTACGACAACAGCCTGAGCAGCACGGGTCGCCTTGGCACGCGCAGCCTCGATCGACTCATCCCGCGCCAGCGCCACGCCCATGCGGCGCTGGCCATTCACTTCTGGCTTGCCGAACAAACGCAACGCCGTGTCCGGCTCGCTCAACGCCGCACCCAGATTGGCGAACGCTGTCTGGGTCGACTGCCCTTCCACCAGAATCACCGCCGAAGCCGAAGGCCCGAACTGACGGATCAACGGCACCGGCAGGCCCAGAATCGCGCGAGCGTGCAACGCGAACTGCGACAGATCCTGGGAAATCAATGTGACCAGACCGGTGTCGTGCGGGCGTGGCGAGACTTCGCTGAACCACACCTGATCACCCTTGATGAACAGCTCAACGCCGAACAGGCCACGGCCACCCAGCGCTTCGGTAACCGCTTTGGCAACACGCTCGGATTCAGCCAGGGCAATCGGGCTCATGGCTTGTGGCTGCCACGATTCCTGGTAGTCGCCCTTCTCCTGACGGTGACCAACCGGCGCGCAGAACGTGGTGCCGCCGATGTGGCGAACGGTCAGCAGAGTGATTTCGTAGTCAAAATCGATAAAGCCTTCGATGATCACCCGACCTTTGCCGGCGCGACCGCCCTCTTGCGCGTAATCCCAGGCTTTCTGCACGTCATCGGTGCTGCGCAGCAGGCTCTGGCCTTTGCCCGACGAGCTCATCACCGGTTTGACCACGCATGGGAAACCGAGGTCTTCAACGGCTTTGCTGTAGTCCTCGAAGGTGTCGGCAAAATGATACGGCGAGGTCGGCAGATCCAGCTCTTCAGCGGCCAGACGACGGATGCCTTCGCGGTTCATGGTCAGTTGCGCAGCGCGCGCGGTCGGGATCACGGTGAAGCCTTCGGCTTCCAGTTCGACCAGGGTGGCGGTGGCGATGGCTTCGATTTCCGGCACGATGAAGTGCGGCTTCTCGGCTTCGATCACCGCGCGCAGGGCGGCGCCGTCGAGCATGTTGATCACGTGGCTGCGATGGGCGACTTGCATGGCCGGCGCGTTGGCGTAGCGGTCAACGGCGATCACTTCAACGCCCAGGCGTTGCAGCTCGATCACCACTTCCTTGCCCAACTCACCACAGCCACACAGCAATACGCGGGTCGCGGTTGGCGACAACGGAGTTCCGATACGGGTCATCTCAGGTCCTCAAAGCAGCGGATCATCGAGGAAAGCGACGCCAGACGCGCTTTCCATGGGGAGAAAGCGCGGCATTTTACATGAACCCGAGGCTTTGGCTTCAGCTGGCGACGGCCTGTTTGCGATCGCGCCAGGCCATGATCAGCCAGACGACGGTTACACCGGCGAATTTCGACAGCAGTGCGGTGATGATCACCGGTGGCGTCATGGCGTCGATCATGCCGAAAAAGATGAAGGTATCGAGGGGAATGCTCAGCGCCGAGCTGATCCACAAGCGGTCGCGCAACGGACGTTTGGTGATGCTGAACACCAGCCAGTCGATGATCTCGGAGACCGCGAACGCCGTGGCGCTGGCCAGCGCGATGGAGGGGTCGGAGGTGACGTAAGACAGCACCAGCGCTGCAAGCATCGCCGCGATCGCCCCGTGGCCGAAACGGATTTGCACCATGTCGCGCAGCACGAACACCAGACCGCCCCAGGCCGACCAGATGATGTCCAGGTGCGGCGCGGTGGAGAAGGCGAAGTTGATCAGCACGACGCTGCTGATGTAGGCGATGAGGAAAATCATGGGGGCGACCTGGCAGATTGGCGCACAGATTACTGGAGCGGTAGATCAAGAGCCACCCCCTCACCCCAACCCTCTCCCCCAAGGGGGCGAGGGGGAAAGGGAGCCGATCTTCATGATGTTCAAGACCTGAGTTCGACGCGGTATTTTCAGGTCGGCGTGACTCGTCCAAACAACCCGGTCAGTCCCCTCTCCCTCTGGGAGAGGGCTAGGGTGAGGGCATACTCATGCCGATCACGACTTCGACGACGGGATCATCCACACCAACCCACTCGCCTTTGCCCGTTCATGACACAACCCCAGCACCACCCGGCGCTCGTCATTGTTCATGCGGCTCCAGCGGGTAATCTCTTCAACCGTGCGTTGGCAGCCAGTGCAGATATCATCCTCATCCAGCGCACAAATATTCACGCATGGCGAGGCAACCGGTCTTTCTGGCGTGTTCATTCTTCCTGCTCAACCAGATCACGCGCATAACGCTGGGAGTTATGCACATAGTGCGCGGCGCTGGCCTCAAGCATCTTCTTCTGCGGCTCGGTCAGCTCACGCACAACCTTGCCCGGCGAGCCCATCACCAGCGAACCATCCGGAATTTCCTTGCCCTCACCAATCAGCGAGTTGGCGCCAATGATGCAGTTCTTGCCGATCTTCGCGCCGTTGAGAATCACCGCGTTGATACCGATCAGGCTGTAATCGCCAACGGTGCAGCCATGCAGCATGGCGTTGTGGCCAATGGTCACGCCGGTGCCGATGGTCAGCGGATAGCCCATGTCGGTGTGCATCACGGTGCCGTCCTGCACGTTGCTGTTCTTGCCGATCAGGATCAGTTCGTTGTCGCCACGCAGCACAGCGTTGAACCAGACGTTGGCGCCCTCTTCCAGTTTGACCTTGCCTACCAGCACGGCATTGGGGGCGACCCAGCTCTGCGGGTGGGTCTCGACACGGGCGTCGCCCAAGCGGTATTTCATCTTGTTTTCCTCAGGGCTCACGGTGATGGCCATTCGAACGATGGCTTAGGTGTTAATAAAGCTTTTAGGCGGAGTATGCAGACTGATCTTGGCGTCATAGAGCAGATTGATCAACTCGACGATCATGATGGCGGTCAGGCCCCAGATCTTGAAATCGCCGTAGCGATAGCTCGGCACGTACCAACTGCGACCTTGATAGTCGATGCGATGGGTGTGTTCGCGGGGGTCTTTGCGGAAGAATTCCAGCGGCACGCTGAACACCGCAGCGATCTCGGCATCATTGGGCTGATACTCGACGAAATCGGGGATTACGCCGACATAAGGCGTGACCTTGATGCCGTGCAGGGAAATCAGCGGGCTGAGCGGGCCGATGACTTCGACCAGTCCTGGCGGCAGGCCGATCTCTTCTTCGGCCTCACGCAGGGCGGTGAAGATCAGATCCGGGTCTTCCGGATCGCGGCGTCCACCGGGGAAAGCCACTTCGCCGCCATGGGTCGAGAGCCCGCTGGCGCGCAGGGTCAGGACCAGTTCCGGTTGGTCACTGCGGGTGATCGGCACCAGAACGGCGGCCTCGGGGAAACGTTTGTCAGTCTCCAGCGTGCGCGGTGTGTGGTTGCTTACCCTATGCAGTAGCTCGTCCAGCATGAGTGTTCTCGATCGGTGCCTTACCCTGCATCATGCACCAATCATTGCAGCCGCCCAAGCCCCCGAATCTCGCCATGTCGCGAAACGACAACTTGCCGACCGACACCGCTGCACGCCAAGATAGGCGCAGCATTCAGGAAGCCCAGCATGAAATTTTGCAGCCACTGCGGTAACCCGGTCACCCAGCGCATTCCCGAAGGCGATTCGCGGCGGCGATTTGTCTGTGACAGCTGTCAGACCATTCACTACCAAAACCCCAATATCGTTGCCGGTTGCGTGCCGACCTGGGGCACGAAAGTGCTCTTGTGCCGCCGTGCCATCGAGCCGCGCCTCGGTTACTGGACGTTGCCTGCCGGGTTCATGGAAAACGGTGAGACCATCGAACAGGCCGCTATCCGCGAAACCGCCGAAGAAGCCTGCGCCCGTGTGCGTAACCTGAGCATCTATACGCTGATCGACGTGCCACACATCAGTCAGGTGCATGTGTTCTTCCGCGCGGAGCTGGTTGATCCGGACTTTGCCGCCGGCCCCGAGAGCCTTGAAGTGCAACTATTCGACGAAGCCGACATTCCATGGGACGAGCTGGCTTTCAGGACGGTGGGGCGTACCTTAGAATGCTTCTTCGCTGATCGGCGGGTTGAGGTGTATCCGGTTCGTTCGGAATCGATTCCGCCGTTGGTGCAGCCGGTGATTGTCGGTTAGAAGATCAAAAGATCGCAGCCTGCGGCAGCTCCTACACAACACTTATCTGCGTCACTCCTTGGGGAATCGTTTCAATGCGCTGGTTGCTTGCCCTGTTCTGCCTGTCGTTCGTTACCGTCTCCCAAGCGTCCTTCGTGACCACCGTGACGCCGGCGAATACCCCGCTTATCGAAAAAGTCCTGGTGCTCAAATCGGCGCATCAGCTGCAGTTGATCGCCGACGGCAAGCCGCTGAAGACCTATCGCATCTCCCTGGGCAAGGGCGCGAAAAAAGGTCCGAAACTGATTGAAGGCGACAAGCGCACACCGGAAGGTTTTTATTGGATCGACTGGCGCAAGACCAGCGACAAATTCAACCTGTCGATGCACATTTCCTACCCGAACATCAGCGACTCGGCCCGCGCCCGGCGTGAAGGCGTCGAGCCTGGCGGCATGATCATGATCCACGGCACACCGGATTCCGAAGAAACCCCGGAAGACCTGTTCCACACGCTGGACTGGACCGACGGCTGCGTCGCCATGCGCAATGTGGATATGCGCGAAGTGTGGAGCCTGGTGCCGGATGGCACGATGGTAGAAATCCGCCCATAGGCCACCCGGCGAACGTGAGATAAAACTTTGATAGGTATTGATGTCTCGCGACAACCCAGGATTCTATTGAGTGTTAAGCGGAAGGATTGGATAACCCAGCTGTATAAGTTCACAACTAGAATTCCGGGCTTATCGCAGGTAATAACAGTAAACCATCAAGCTCATTCTAAAACGTTATAAAAACCTGTCAGATATTACAGTTATCACGTTCTGGCTTCCTGCGTAGGATGATCTTTCCAAAGTACGTAAGGAACTTCTGATCATGAATAAAGAACTTGATAAAAATCAAGAGAAGGCGAGCCCGTTTCCACTTGGCACTGTAGACTCACGGCGATTTGCAGAGCTCGTACGGGTCGATGACACTTACAAAGCAGCCGGCCAAACATACAGAATTACGGAAAAAAAATATATCGAAGTTAGCCTTGACAGCTATCACGTCGCAATAAGCTATAGTTTATATGTCACTGATAACAGCAGTGACAAAAAAAACGAACAGCATATTTTTGAATTCTCCCAGTTCTTTACCCGTGAACAACTTTCAACTTTCGCGAATGATGGCGATCTGCTTTTCAGTGGCGGCATACTGTTCAGGCTTGGTAAAAGCCAATTCGAAAGACTTGCAAATGGCAGTTTTATTCACACATCCAGCGTTACTCGGGAATAGACCGAGTTCCAAGGGACGTGGGATACCACATGGACATCATGAACACTAAAACGAATCTAGTGCTTATGCTTATGTGACGAGCTCGTCCCTTACGATTCGCAACCGGTGCCAAACCTGGATTTCGTACAACCATCGGTCGGCAAAAAAAATAAATCAAAAGATCGCAGCCTGCGCCAGCTCCTACAGAGGTGATACCACTTCAACGTGTAGGAGCTGCCGCAGGCTGCGATCTTTTGCTTTTATATCTCCACCCCTAATACCACTTAGAACCACCACCCTCTAAATCCTCGATCCACAAGGGTTTCCGGCCCTGTCACCACGTTGACATGGTATTCAAGTGGTATTAATTTTCGCTGCATTCACGGGCGACAACCACTCCAATACCCGCACCGGACACCGACATGAACGACCTCCAGGCCTTGCGCCCTGACGACCAACAAGCGACGCCGTTGTACCTGCAACTGGCGCGCAATCTGGAATCGGCGATTCATGCCGGTCAGTGGAAAGCCGAACAGGCGATGCCGTCCGAGCGCAACCTCAGCGAGTTGCTCGGTATTTCCCGCGTCACCGCGCGCAAAGCCCTCGAAGTCCTCCTCGATCAAGGCCTGATCCGCCGCCTGCAAGGTTCCGGCACCTTCATCACCCCACGCCTCGAACAACCGCTGTCGCGCCTGTCCGGTTTCAGCGAGATGCTGCGCTTGAAAGGTTTCGTACCCAGTTCGAAATGGCTGGAGCGTGAAATCACCCTGCCGACCCACGAAGAACTGATCCGCCTCAGCCTGTCGCCGAACGACAAGGTCGCGCGCATGAAACGTCTGCGCAAAGCCGATGACACGGTCATGGCCATCGAGATGAGCACCCTGCCCGCCTCGATCATGCCCAAGCCGCAACTGGTCGGCGATTCGCTCTACGAATACCTCGACGGCATCGGCAAACCGATCGTCCGCGCCTTGCAGCACATTCAGGCGATCAACGCCTCGGACGAATTCGCCGCGCTGGTCGGCATCGCCCCCGGCACCGCCATGCTGCTGATGACCCGGGTCGGCTACCTCGAAGACAACACGCCGATCGAAGTCACCGACACCTATTGCCGCAACGACTACTACGACTTTGTTGCAGAGCTTCGCCGTTAAGCGCAGCCACAAGCGAGAACCAAAATGTCCGAAGACAACATCCTCACCGCCAGCGGCTGGATTCGCGGCCGGCTGATCCACGAACACGGCAAAGTCGTGTCGATCGAAGGCGTACCTTGCGATCCGGCAACCAATGACCTGCCGTATCTGCTGCCGGGCTTCATCGACCTGCACGTGCATGGCGGCGGCGGCAAAGACATCATGGAAGGCGCCAGCGCTTTCGAGACCATCACCAAAACCCACGTTCGTTTCGGCACCACCTCGCTGCTGGCCACCACCATGACTGCGCCGAGCGCTGAGATCTCCAGCGTGTTGAAGGAAGTAGGAGAGTTCTGCGAACAGCGTCCGAAAGGTGCCGCCCGCGTTCTCGGCGTCCACCTCGAAGGCCCGTACATCAATCCCGGCAAACTTGGTGCGCAACCGAACTTCGCCCACACCGCGTTGATGGCCGAAGTCGAAGAATATCTGGCACTGGCGCCGATCCGCGTGATCACCATCGCCCCGGAAATCGCCGGCCACGACGCGTTGATCCGCGAACTGAGCAGCCGTGGCGTGCGCATGCAGATCGGCCACACCCTCGGCAGTTACGAGGAAGGCGTTGCTGCAATGGAGGCTGGCGCGACCAGTTTCACTCACCTCTACAACGCCATGAGCCCGTTGCATCACCGCGAGCCGGGCATCGTTGGCGCGGCACTGGCCCACGCCAAATTCGCCGAACTGATTCCGGATTTGCTCCACGTGCATCCCGGCGCCATTCGTGTAGCCCTGCGCTCGATCCCGTGCCTGTATTGCGTCACCGATTCGACCGCTGCCGCCGGCATGCCCGACGGTGAGTACAAGCTCGGCAGCCACACCGTGACCAAATGCCTGGGCGGCGTGCGCCTGCCCGACGGCACCTTGGCCGGCAGCACGCTGACCATGGATCAGGCCCTGCGCAACCTGGTGAAGATCGGTTTGCCGATCGCCGAAGCCTCGCAGCGTCTGTCGCAATTCCCCGCCGACTACCTCGGCATCACCGAACGCGGGCGCCTTGCACCAGGTGCCTGGGCCGACTGCGTGCGGCTCGATCGCTCACTCACACTGACCGCCGTCATGGTCGAAGGAGAAGACATTGACTTCAAAAAAGCTTGAGGAGGCGCTGTCCTCCTTCGAGGCCGTGCAAGCCCAACTGCAACAGCTCGACCCGCAAATGATCGAGATCGCCGGACGCCTGCGCCGTCAGCCGCCGCAAGTGGCGATGACCGTTGCGCGTGGCAGCTCCGACCACGCGGCGAGCTACTTCGCCTACCTGACCATGCAGCAATTGGGCGTGCCGGTAGCGTCGTTGCCGATGTCAGTGGTGACCATGCAGCAAGCGCCGTTGAAGGTCAGCGGTCAGGTCGCGTTCGCGTTTTCGCAATCGGGGCAGAGCCCGGATCTGGTCAACAGCTTGCGTCTGCTGCGCAAGCGTGGCGCGCTGAGCGTGTCGATGGTCAACGCCGCCGATTCGCCACTGGAAGCTGCGTGTGAGTTCAGCGTGCCACTGCTCGCCGGGACTGAAAGCAGCGTCGCCGCGACCAAGAGTTTTATCGCCACCCTCAGCGCCAGCGCCCGGTTGATCGCGCACTGGAAAGAGGACAGCGAATTGCTCGAGGCCGGTAACGCCCTGCCTGAAGGCCTGCGCGAAGCGGCAAAACAGGACTGGAGCGTGGCCATCGAAGCGTTGCGCGATTGCGAGCGTTTGATGGTGATTGGCCGTGGTGCCGGTTTTGCCATCGCTCAAGAAGCGGCTTTGAAATTCAAGGAAACCTCGGCGATTCAGGCCGAAGCGTTCAGCAGCGCCGAAGTCCGTCACGGCCCGATGGCGCTGATCGACGAACACTATCCGCTGCTGGTTTTCGCCCCACGCGGTGCTGAACAGGCTGGCCTGTTGAGCCTTGCGGCAGAAATGCGCCAACGCGGCGCTCGCGTGTTGCTGGCCGCGCCGGATGACGTGAGCGAACGCGACCTGACACTGACCCGCGCCGAACACCCGGCGCTCGATCCGATTCTGGCGATCCAGAGTTTTTACGTGATGGCGGCAGGTTTGGCCGTGGCCCGTGGCATGGATCCGGATCAGCCGCGCCACCTGAGCAAAGTAACCCGCACGCACTGACACCCGTTGATCGATGCATAACCCTATCGGCGGACGCTAAAACGCCGATCGATGCACAACCCTATCGGCGGACGCAAAACCGCCGACTGATGCACAACTCTATCGGCGGACGCTAAACCGCCGATTGATGCACAACCTCTGTAGGAGCTGCCGAAGGCTGCGATCTTTTGATTTTGATTCACAAAAAACAAGATCAAAAGATCGCAGCCTGCGGCAGCTCCTACAGGGGATATCGAACCGAGATTTAACCGATGAGACCGAGCCATGCACAACAACAATAAAGAGCTGACCCTCAGCGCCCCGCTCAGCGGCCCGGTGCTCACGCTCGCCAAAGTCCCGGACGCGGTGTTCGCCAGCGGCGCCATGGGCGACGGCATCGCCATCGACCCGATCAACGACACGCTGTACTCGCCGTGCGCCGGGGTGATCATCCACGTCGCGCGCACCGGCCACGCACTCACCGTGCGTGCCGACAACGGCGCGGAAATCCTCCTGCATCTGGGCCTCGACACCGTGGAGTTGAACGGCGAAGGTTTCTCAATGCTGGTCAAGGAAGGTGTTCGCGTAACCAAGGGTCAGCCGTTGTTGCGCTACGACCTCGACAAGGTCGGCCAGCAATGCAAAAGCCTCGTCAGCCTGTTGATCCTGACCAACAGCCAGGATTTCCAAGTACGCCCGATCACGCTTAAAGCGGTGAAAGTCGGCGAACCGTTGCTGCACATTGTGGCGCGTAATGGTTCGGCAGCGAGCGCCGAAGTCGTCGGTGGGCCAGAGGTTCAGGGTCATGTGTTGGTGGCTCATCGCGGCGGTTTGCATGCGCGCCCGGCAGCGCTGATTCGGCAGACCGCGCAAGGTTTCAAAAGCCAGTCGCAACTGCACTTCGCCGGTAAATCGGCGCCGTGCAACAGCCTGATCGGTTTGATGGGCCTGGCGGTTGGCGAGCAGGACGAAGTGCAGGTCAGCTGTCAGGGGCCGGATGCTGAGGCGGCGCTGCAAGCGTTGCTCACGGCGTTGGCCACGGCATTGCCGGATGATCATCACGCGGCGGTACCGGTCAGTGTTGCCCCTCTTAAACGCCCGGCCGAGGCTGGCGTGTTGCACGGCGTTTGCGCTGCGCCGGGATTCGTCGGTGGGCCGCTGTTTCGCTTGAACGCGATCAGTTTGCCGGTGGACGCGGGCAATCACGATCCGCTGCAGCAACAGCAAGTGCTTGAAGCTGCACTGCAACAGGTCAGCAGCGAAATCGACGGCACCCTCGCCCAAGCGAAGAAGCACAAGAATGCCGATGAAGAAGCGATCTTCGCCGCGCATTTGGCGTTGCTGGAAGACCCGGCGCTGCTCGACGCGGCACAGCAATCCATCGAACAAGGCACTGCGGCGACTCACGCCTGGAGCCAGTCGATCGATGTGCAGTGCGAAGTCCTGCAGCACACCGGCAGCGCGCTGCTGGCTGAGCGCGCCAACGATCTGCGCGACCTTAAACAACGCGTGCTACGTGCGTTGCTCGGCGAAGCGTGGAATTACGACGTGCCCGCCGGTGCCATTGTTGCGGCACATGAACTGACGCCTTCGGATCTGCTGCAGCTCAGCGCGCAAGGTGTCGCCGGTTTGTGTATGGCCGAAGGTGGCGCGACTTCGCACGTGGCGATTCTCGCTCGCGGCAAAGGTTTGCCATGCATGGTGGCGTTGGGTTCGGCATTGCTTGATCAGCCGCAAGGTCAATCGGTGGTGCTCGATGCTGACGGTGGACGTCTGGAACTGACGCCAAACGCTGAGCGTTTGGCTGAAGTTCAGCAGGCGCAAATCGATCGCCAGCAACTTCGCGATGCTCAGCAAGCCAAGGCTCACTTACCCGCCGAAACGCGAAATGGCGTGCACATTGAAGTCGTCGCCAACGTCGCCTCCAGCGGTGAAGCGGCAGATGCCTTTGCCAACGGCGCCGATGGTGTCGGTCTGCTGCGCACAGAGTTTCTCTTCGTCGACCGCCAGACCGCGCCGGATGTCGAAGAACAGCGCAGCGCCTACCAAGCTGTGATCGATGCGATGGGCGATAAGTCAGTCATCATCCGCACCATCGACGTCGGCGGCGACAAGCAACTCGATTACCTGCCGCTGCCGATCGAAGCCAACCCGGTGCTCGGTCTGCGCGGCATTCGTCTGGCTCAGGCCCGCCCGGAAATCCTCGATCAGCAACTGCGCGCGCTGCTGCAAGTCAGCCCGCTGCGTCGCTGCCGAATCCTGTTGCCAATGGTTACCGAAGTCGACGAACTGCTGCACATCCGCCAGCGCGTTGATGCGTTGTGCCTGGAGATGAACATCGCTCAGCGTCCGGAAATCGGGGTAATGATCGAAGTCCCCGCCGCCGCGCTGCAAGCCGAACAACTCGCTGAACACGCCGACTTTCTCTCCATCGGCACCAACGATTTGTCGCAATACACCCTGGCCATGGATCGCGATCACGCCGGTCTGGCCGCCCGTGTCGACGCCCTGCACCCGGCGCTGCTGCGCCTGATCGCCATGACCTGCGAAGGCGCGGCGGTGCACAAGCGTTGGGTCGGCGTCTGCGGCGCCCTCGCCTCTGATCCGCTGGCCACGCCAGTGTTGATCGGTCTGGGCGTTACCGAATTGTCGGTCAGCCCGGTGCAGATCGGTGAAATCAAGGATCGCGTGCGCCAGGTGCACGAAGCCGAATGCCAGCGCCTCAGTCGCGACCTGCTCAAGTTGAGCAGCGCCGCCGCCGTGCGCCACGCCTGTCATCAACATTGGCCACTGCGCTAACAAAAACAACAAGGACAAACGCCATGTACCAACTCTTTATCGAAGGCCTGCAACGCCTCGGCCGCGCGCTGATGCTGCCCATCGCGATCCTGCCGATTGCCGGCCTGCTCCTGCGTCTGGGTGACACTGACCTGCTGAACATCGCGATCATCCACGATGCCGGCCAAGTGATCTTCGCCAACCTGGCAATGATCTTCGCCATCGGCATCGCCGTCGGTTTCGCCAAGGACAACAACGGCACCGCCGGCCTCGCCGGGGTGATCGGTTACCTGGTGATGATCTCCACGCTGAAGGTGCTCGACTCGACCATCAACATGGGCATGCTCGCCGGCATCGTCGCCGGCCTGATGGCTGGCGCGCTGTACAACCGTTTCAAGGACATCAAGCTGCCGGAGTATCTGGCGTTCTTCGGTGGGCGACGGTTTGTGCCGATTGTCACCGGGTTCGCAGCGGTCGGTCTGGGCGTGGTGTTCGGCTACATCTGGCCGCCGATCCAGCACGGCATCAACGCTTTCGGCGCCTTGATGATGGAAAGCGGCAGCATCGGCGCGTTCGTGTTTGGCGTGTTCAACCGCCTGCTGATCGTCACCGGCCTGCACCACATCCTCAACAACATGGCGTGGTTTGTATTCGGCAACTTCACCGACCCGACTACCGGCGCATTGGTAACCGGCGACCTGTCGCGCTACTTCGCCGGCGATCCGAAGGGCGGCCAGTTCATGACCGGCATGTTCCCGATGATGATCTTCGGCCTGCCGGCGGCGTGCCTGGCGATGTACCGCAACGCCCTGCCGGAACGCCGCAAGGTGATGGGCGGGATCTTTCTTTCAATGGCGCTGACCTCGTTTTTGACCGGGGTGACTGAACCGATTGAATTCGCCTTTATGTTCCTGGCACCGCTGTTGTATCTGCTGCATGCGTTGCTGACCGGGTTGTCGATGGCGATTACCAACGCGCTGAACATTCACTTGGGATTCACGTTTTCCGGCGGTTTTATCGACATGATTCTCGGCTGGGGCAAGTCCACCAATGGTTGGCTGGTGTTCCCGGTTGGGTTGGCTTACGCGGTGATCTACTACTTCGTCTTCGACTTCTGCATTCGTCGCTTCAATCTGAAAACGCCGGGGCGTGAGGATGTGGCCGTTAGTGAAAAAGCCGTACTGACTGAGAACGAACGCGCCAGTGCTTACATCAGGGCTTTGGGTGGTGCTGAAAATCTGCTGACGGTTGGCGCCTGCACCACGCGGTTGCGACTGGAGATGGTTGATCGCAACAAGGCTTCGGATGCTGATCTGAAAGCGCTGGGTGCGATGGCGGTTGTGCGACCGGGTAAAGGTGGGAGTTTGCAGGTTGTGGTCGGGCCGATGGCGGACAGCATTGCCGATGAGATTCGTCTGGCGATGCCTGCATTGGGGCGTGCTGTTTTGGTTGAAACCGCTGTTGTTGATGAGCCGAAAGTTGTAGCCGTTGCCGGTTCCGAGGCGCAGCAATGGCTGAACGCGTTGGGCGGTGGCGACAATGTGCTGCAACTGGATTGCATTGCGATGACACGGATTCGCCTGCAATTGGCGGATGGCAAGGCGTTGTCCGAGGCGCAGCTGAAGGATCTGGGGTGTCACGGTGTCAGCCAGTTGGATGGCGGGGTCTGGCATTTGCTGGTGGGGGATAAGGCGGCGAGTTTGAGTGGGGCGTTGGAAGCGCTGGTCAACCGCAGCGAGGTCAGCGCCAAAGTCTGACCCCACACATCACCCCTGTAGGAGCTGCCGCAGGCTGCGATCTTTTGATTTTGCTTTTTACAATCATAAGCAAGAGCAAAAGATCGCAGCCTCGTTTCACTCGACAGCTCCTACAGGGAAGCTATCAATCCGAAGAATCAGTTCGGCCATCAGGCCGTCATCGCTGGCAAGCCAGCCTCCCACAGGTTGCGCATTGTTCTCCTTGTGGGAGCAAACCTGCTGGCGATAAACGATGACGCGGTCGTCAGGTTTGTGGATCGACTCGATCCAGTGCGCGGTTTACTGCGAGTTCGGCGAGCATGATGATTTGCTGAATGGCCAGAGCCGTGCTGCGTTGCAAGCCGCCTAGCTCGGTTGCGAAGTTGCTGGCCATGGCGTTCGCTGAGGCCAACGATTCACAAGCGTGGGCGAGCAGGCTTTCGGTGTCGACGCTGGGGTGGACGAGGAACATGGTGCTCGGTTGTCGGGGTTTGGCGGGTTCGGGGCTGAGGTAGAAATCGAGGGCGCGTTTGATGGCTTCGCGGTTTTTGGCGAGGTCTTCGGCGTGGATGGCGGCTTCGAGTGGGGTGATGGTTTCGGGGGGTGGATCTGGGATCAGTTTGTCCATCGAACAAGTCCTTTAAGTTTGCAGCCACTTGCTCCCGATCTCACTCGAAGAAGAGGTGGCAGCCATGTACGGAGTGAGATCACCGATAGAACCCCAAAACCGGCCGGACCGAAGTCCGCCCGCACATAGCCGCCATAAGGAATTGCTGACAGCGTTAGCTGGCCGCAATTATGGGGGCACTTGTCTGGGGATCCAAATCGGGTATCTCACCTCCCGGTCGCTGAATTGGCAACGACAGGCAAAGACTAGAGAGCGGGCGTCCGACGGACAACCTGAAAACCTTGTGGGAAGGTTCTGCTATTTCTACACAAACCCAAACAGACTCAGATTCTTTGGTGATTGGACTGACCCCATCGCCAGCAGGCTGGCTCCCACAGTTTTGACCTGATGTATTCAGACAGAAATTGGTTGGGTGTCAGGCCGCCATCGCTGGCAAGCCAGGCTCCCACAGGGATTGAGTACATCTGCGGGGGATTGGTTGCTGTGAGGTTGTTATCGCGAGCAGGCTCACTCCTACAGTTGGATTGGGTACACCTGAAAGAAACAGGTCGGCTGGCAGTACGCCTTCGCGAGCAAGCTCAGCTCCTACGACAGCAAGATCAAAAGATCGCAGCCTGCGGCAGCTCCTACAAGGACAGAAGCCGAACGCGCCGCGCTCCTCACCACTCAACAGGATGAGCGCAAGCTCGGCTGCAGCTCTTGATCTTGATACACCGGCCCCGTCGGCAGGCTGAGTGGAGGGATTTATCCGGGGGTGGGAGCGCAGCGACCGTTTGGCGCAGCCAAATGCATCGAGAGGAGGTGCAGCGAAGCAAACCGGAGGCGATGCGCCCGGATGGATCCCGGAGCGAAGGAACCCCGAGCTTTAGCGAGCGGGCCGAACGTTGGGGCAAGCCTTTTTGGTTACTTTTGAGGCGTTTGTCAAAAGTGACCCGCCGTAAGGGCGGAACCGTCAGCCGCAACGCCCGAAGAAACGGATATTCACTCAGCCAGACAGAGCATGGTCGCCTGTCAGGGCGCCATCGCGAGCAGGCTCACTCCTACAGAAAAGCAGATCGCAGGCAACAAAAAACCCGCAGACAATCACTCATCTGCGGGTTTCTTGTTTCAGCAGCAAGGAAGATCAGAAATCTTCCAGCCGCCACACCTCATAAGCCGGCGTCTCGTAGGGATGACTAAGCTTCAATGCAGCCACAACAGCAACAATCAACTCATCCACCACCACCAGCTCAACCTTCCATTCCTCAACCCGCTCAACCTGCCCCGCCTCGCCAATAAACGGCTGACTCCCGTCCAAAGGTCGAAACTGGCCCAGACCAAGCACCTGCCAGGCACAGTGGTCATAGTCACCGATCCGCCCACCACCGGCAGCGAACACAGCCCCTTTGACCACCTCGACATGACTGTCAGGAACAAAAAACGCCAGCTTATACACAGGCCTTAGTTAACCCAGACGCGTGCATTACGGAACATACGCATCCAAGGTGCGTCCTCGTTCCAGTCCTCCGAACGCCACGAGTTCTGCACGGCACGGAACACACGCTCCGGGTGCGGCATCATGATCGTCACACGGCCATCACGGCTGGTGAGACCAGTAATCCCGCGCGGCGAACCGTTCGGGTTAGCCGGATACTTCTCGGTGACCTTGCCATGGTTGTCGACGAAACGCATCGCCACGCAACCCGACAGATCGGCTTCCAGCAGTGCTTCTTCGCTGGAGAACTCGGCGTGACCTTCACCGTGAGCAATGGCGATCGGCATACGCGAACCGGCCATGCCCTGCAGGAAGATCGAGTTCGACTCCTGGATCTGCACCATCGCCACGCGCGCTTCGAACTGCTCGGAGCGGTTGCGCACGAAGTGCGGCCAGAACTCGCTGCCCGGGATCAGCTCGTGCAGGTTGGACATCATCTGGCAACCGTTGCATACGCCGAGGGTGAAGCTGTCGTTACGCTCGAAGAAACCCTGGAACGCATCGCGGGCACGGCTGTTGAACAGTGCCGACTTGGCCCAGCCTTCACCGGCGCCGAGAA
>NZ_JBIVMX010000075.1:0-1874 GCF_044753305.1 Pseudomonas sp. NPDC088429
CAACAAGATCAACCGTCTTACCCTGAACGAACTGCGTCAGGCCGTAGACACCATCAGGGCAGATGCTTCGATCAAGGGCGTGATCGTCAGCAGTGGCAAGGACGTATTCATCGTCGGCGCCGACATCACCGAATTTGTCGAGAACTTCAAGCTGCCGGATGCCGAGCTGGTTGCTGGCAATCTCGAAGCCAACAAGATCTTCAGCGATTTCGAAGACCTCAATGTTCCGACCGTAGCGGCCATCAATGGCATCGCTCTGGGCGGCGGTCTGGAAATGTGCCTGGCGGCTGACTATCGCGTCATGTCGACCAAAGCCAAGATCGGTCTGCCGGAAGTCAAACTGGGCATCTACCCAGGCTTCGGCGGCACCGTGCGTCTGCCACGCCTGATCGGTGCCGACAACGCCATCGAGTGGATTGCCTCCGGCAAGGAAAACCGCCCTGAAGACGCGTTGAAAGTCAGTGCCGTCGACGCTGTGGTTGCTCCGGAAAAACTGCAGGAAGCGGCTCTTGAGCTGATCAAGCGCGCCATTTCCGGCGAGTTCGATTACAAGGCCAAGCGTCAGCCGAAGCTGGATAAGCTCAAGCTGAACGCCATTGAACAAATGATGGCTTTCGAAACCGCCAAAGGTTTCGTTGCCGGTCAGGCTGGCCCGAACTACCCGGCGCCGGTTGAAGCGATCAAGACCATCCAGAAAGCCGCGAACTTCGGTCGTGACAAGGCCCTGGAAGTCGAAGCTGCCGGTTTCGTCAAACTGGCCAAGACCTCTGCCGCGCAGAGCTTGATCGGTCTGTTCCTGAACGATCAGGAACTGAAGAAAAAGGCCAAGGCCTACGACGAAATCGCCAAAGACGTGAAGCAGGCTGCTGTATTGGGCGCCGGCATCATGGGTGGCGGTATCGCTTATCAGTCGGCCTCTAAAGGTACGCCGATCCTGATGAAGGACATCAACGAGCACGGTATCGAGCAGGGTCTGGCCGAAGCCGCCAAACTGCTGGTTGGCCGCGTTGATAAAGGTCGCATGACCGCTGCGAAAATGGCTGAAGTGCTCAACGCCATTCGCCCAACCCTGTCCTACGGCGACTTCGGTCACGTCGATCTGGTTGTCGAAGCTGTTGTCGAGAATCCGAAGGTCAAGCAAGCCGTATTGGCTGAAGTTGAAGACAAGGTCAAAGAGGACACCATCCTCGCGTCCAACACGTCGACCATTTCCATCAGCCTGCTGGCGAAAGCCCTCAAGCGTCCGGAAAACTTCGTCGGCATGCACTTCTTCAACCCGGTGCACATGATGCCGCTGGTAGAAGTGATCCGTGGCGAGAAGTCGAGTGAGCTGGCTGTTGCCACCACCGTTGCTTACGCCAAGAAAATGGGCAAAAACCCGATCGTCGTCAACGACTGCCCGGGCTTCCTGGTCAACCGCGTACTGTTCCCGTACTTCGGCGGTTTCGCCAAACTGGTCAGCGCCGGTGTGGACTTCGTCCGTATCGACAAAGTCATGGAAAAATTCGGCTGGCCAATGGGCCCGGCATACCTGATGGACGTGGTCGGCATCGACACCGGTCACCACGGTCGTGACGTAATGGCTGAGGGTTTCCCGGATCGCATGAAGGATGACCGTCGCACCGCCATCGACGTGCTGTACGAAGCCAAGCGTCTGGGTCAGAAAAACGGCAAGGGCTTCTACGCCTACGAAGCCGACAAGAAAGGCAAGCAGAAGAAAGTCGCCGATCCATCGGTACTCGAAGTGCTCAAGCCGATCGTTTACGAGCAGCGCGAAGTCACTGACGAAGACATCATCAACTGGATGATGATCCCGCTGTGCCTGGAAACCGTGCGTTGCCTGGAAGACGGCATCGTTGAATCCGCCGCCGAAG
>NZ_JBIVMX010000075.1:1884-21969 GCF_044753305.1 Pseudomonas sp. NPDC088429
CCTCCATTCCGTGGCGGTGCACTGCGCTACATCGATTCGATCGGTGTTGCCGAGTTCGTTGCCCTGGCTGACCAGTACGCTGATTTGGGCGCGCTGTACCACCCGACCGCGAAGCTGCGTGAAATGGCCAAAACCGGCCAACGGTTCTTCGGTTAAGCGTCCCAACTTTTGAGCGAGAGTGAAATTTTATGAGCTTGAATCCAAGAGACGTCGTGATTGTCGACTTCGGTCGTACTCCGATGGGCCGCTCCAAGGGCGGCATGCACCGCAACACCCGCGCCGAAGACATGTCGGCGCACCTGATCAGCAAACTGCTGGAACGCAACGTCAAGGTCGATCCGGCGGAAGTCGAAGACGTGATCTGGGGCTGCGTTAACCAGACCCTGGAGCAGGGCTGGAACATCGCGCGCATGGCGTCGCTGATGACCCAGATCCCGCACACTTCGGCCGGCCAGACCGTCAGCCGTCTGTGTGGCTCGTCGATGAGCGCGCTGCACACTGCTGCGCAAGCGATCATGACCGGTAACGGTGACGTGTTCGTGGTTGGCGGCGTCGAGCATATGGGCCACGTGAGCATGATGCATGGTGTCGATCCGAACCCGCACATGTCGCTGTACGCGGCGAAAGCCTCGGGCATGATGGGTCTGACCGCTGAAATGCTCGGCAAAATGCACGGCATCACTCGCGAGCAGCAAGATGCTTTCGGCGTGCGTTCCCACCAGTTGGCCCACAAGGCCACCGTGGAAGGCAAGTTCAAAGACGAAATCATCCCGATGCAGGGCTACGACGAGAACGGTTTCCTGAAACTGTTCGACTATGATGAAACCATTCGTCCGGAAACCACCCTGGAAAGTCTGGCGGCCCTCAAGCCTGCCTTCAATCCAAAGGGCGGCACCGTGACCGCAGGTACTTCGTCGCAGATCACCGATGGTGCTTCGTGCATGATCGTGATGTCGGCGCAGCGCGCACAAGATCTGGGTATCCAGCCAATGGCGGTTATCCGTTCGATGGCAGTGGCAGGTGTGGATCCGGCAATCATGGGCTATGGTCCAGTTCCGGCAACACAAAAAGCCTTGAAACGTGCCGGTCTTGGCATCAACGATATCGACTTCTTCGAGCTCAACGAAGCTTTCGCTGCACAGGCTCTGCCAGTGCTGAAAGATCTGAAAGTACTCGACAAGATGAACGAGAAGGTTAACCTGCATGGCGGCGCGATCGCCCTGGGTCACCCGTTCGGTTGCTCCGGTGCCCGTATTTCCGGCACCTTGCTGAACGTGATGAAGCAGAATAGCGGTACCTTCGGGGTAGCCACTATGTGCATTGGTCTCGGCCAAGGCATCTCCACCGTCTTCGAACGCGTTTAAGCGTCTCGTCGATGGAAGCCGGGGCCAAGTGCCCCGGTTTTTGTTTTTCTGGATTTATTTTTGTTTTTATTTTGAAAAAATTTGAGTGAGGGCCAAAACATGCCGATACAACCTGGGCTCTACCAACATTACAAAGGTCCGCAGTACCGTGTATTCAGTGTTGCGCGGCATTCGGAAACCGAAGAAGAAGTGGTCTTTTACCAAGCCCTGTATGGCGATTACGGCTTTTGGGTACGCCCCTTGAGCATGTTTCTCGAGTCGGTCGAGGTTGACGGCGAGCAGGTGCCACGCTTTGCTTTGGTGCAAGCTGAACCGAGCCTTTTTTCCAAGGCATAAGGCGAGTGCGCACAGAACCCTGTGCTTGACCTCACCTTGTATCAACTATATATAGCGGTGCCGCGTCAGGCGCCAACCGCCTTTCACTTCTAGAATTCAGGAATTTTCTGATCCATGGGCAAATCGCTGGTCATTGTGGAATCCCCGGCTAAGGCCAAGACCATCAACAAGTATCTGGGTAACCAATACGTGGTGAAGTCGAGTATCGGCCATATCCGAGACCTGCCCACCAGCGGTTCGGCTAGCGCCAGCAAAGAGCCAGCCGCCAAGCGCGGCAAGGCTGCTGCGGGCGAAGGTCCGGTGCTCTCGCCGAAAGAGAAGGCGCGCAAGCAGCTCGTCTCGCGTATGGGTGTCGATCCCGATCATGGCTGGAAAGCCAAGTACGAGATCCTCCCGGGTAAAGAGAAGGTCATCGAAGAGCTGCGCCGGCTCGCCAAAGATGCTGACACCATCTATCTCGCAACCGACTTGGATCGCGAGGGGGAAGCCATTGCCTGGCACCTGCGCGAAGCCATCGGTGGTGACGACAGCCGCTACAAGCGCGTGGTGTTCAACGAAATCACCAAGAAGGCGATTCAGGAAGCGTTCTCCAAGCCGGGCGAGCTGGACATCGATCGTGTCAACGCTCAGCAGGCGCGTCGGTTCCTCGACCGCGTTGTCGGTTACATGGTCTCGCCGCTGCTGTGGGCGAAGATCGCCCGTGGCCTGTCCGCTGGCCGCGTGCAATCTGTAGCCGTGAAGCTGGTCGTGGAGCGTGAGCGCGAAATTCGTGCGTTCAACCCGGAAGAGTATTGGGAAGTGCATGCCGATCTCGGCACCACCAAAGGCTCGACCGTGCGTTTCGAAGTGGCTCGCGAAAAAGGCGAAGCCTTCAAGCCGCTGAACGAAGCCCAGGCCACGGCCGCGCTGGAGAAGCTCAAGGCTTCCAGCTACAGCATCGTCAAACGCGAAGACAAGCCGACCAGCAGCAAGCCTTCGGCGCCGTTCATCACGTCGACCCTGCAACAGGCTGCGAGTAACCGCCTGGGCTTCGGCGTGAAGAAAACCATGATGATGGCCCAGCGTTTGTATGAAGCCGGCTACATCACGTATATGCGTACCGACTCGACCAACCTCTCGGCCGATGCCGTAACAATGGCGCGGGCTTACATCGAAGACGAGTTCGGCAAGAAGTACCTGCCGGAAACGCCGAACGTCTACAGCAGCAAGGAAGGCGCACAAGAGGCTCACGAAGCGATTCGTCCTTCCGACGCCAACACCATTCCAAGCAAGCTGGCGGGCATGGAGCGCGATGCAGAGCGTCTCTACGAGCTGATCTGGCGCCAGTTCCTGGCTTGCCAGATGCTACCGGCCCAGTACCTGTCGACTACCGTCAGCGTCGGCGCTGGCGATTTCGAGCTGCGCGCCAAGGGCCGCATCCTCAAGTTCGACGGTTACACCCGTGTCATGCCGCAAATTGCCAAGCCGGGCGATGATGACGTTCTGCCTGATATGGCGCAGGGCGACGTGATGAAGCTGATCAAGCTCGATCCGTCGCAGCACTTCACCAAGCCGCCGGCGCGTTACTCCGAAGCCAGCCTGGTGAAAGAAATGGAAAAACGCGGCATCGGTCGTCCTTCGACTTATGCGGCGATCATTTCGACCATTCAGGATCGCGGTTACGTGACCCTGCACAACCGTCGTTTCTATTCGGAAAAGATGGGCGACATCGTTACCGAGCGTCTGTCGGAGAGCTTCTCGAACCTCATGGACTACGGCTTCACTGCCGGCATGGAAGAGAATCTCGATGACGTGGCACAGGGCGAGCGCGACTGGAAAAACGTGCTGGACGAGTTCTATGGCGACTTCAAGAAGAAGCTCGAAGTAGCCGAAAACCCGGAAAACGGCATGCGTGCCAACCAGCCGGTGATGACCGACATTCCGTGCACGACTTGCGGCCGTCCGATGCAGATTCGTACCGCATCGACCGGCGTGTTCCTCGGCTGCTCGGGCTACAGCTTGCCGCCGAAAGAACGCTGCAAGGCCACCGTCAACTTGGTGCCGGGCGATGAAATCGCTGCGGACGATGAGGGCGAATCGGAGTCGTTGGTACTGCGCGGCAAGCATCGTTGCCCGATCTGCAGCACAGCGATGGACGCTTACTTGCTCGACGAGAAGCGCAAGCTGCACATCTGCGGTAACAACCCGGATTGCGCTGGCTACGAAATCGAAGAGGGCAGCTATCGCATCAAGGGTTACGAAGGCCCGAGCCTGGAATGCGATAAGTGCGGCAGCGAGATGCAGCTCAAGACCGGCCGATTCGGCAAGTTCTTCGGTTGCACCAACCCTGAGTGCAAGAACACCCGCAAGCTGCTGAAAAGCGGTGACGCGGCGCCGCCGAAGATGGATCCGGTGAAGATGCCTGAGCTGAAGTGCGAAAAGGTCAACGACACCTACATCCTGCGCGACGGTGCCTCCGGCCTGTTCCTCGCGGCGAGTCAGTTCCCGAAAAACCGCGAGACCCGTGCTCCGCTGGTGATCGAGATTGTGCCGCACAAGGACGAGATCGATCCGAAGTACCACTTCCTCTGCGACGCGCCGAAGAAGGATCCTGATGGTCTGCCAGCGGTTATCCGCTACAGCCGCAAGACCAAGGAGCAATACGTGCAGACCGAAGTCGACGGCAAGCCTACCGGTTGGAAGGCTTACTACGACGGCGGCAAGTGGACCGTTGAAGACAAGCGTACGAAGGCCAAGGCCGAGTAAGCGTTAGTCCGATACTGAAAAGGCCGCATGCGAACCCTCGGGTTTTCATGCGGCCTTTTTGTTTTCTGCTTGCGGTGGGATCGGCTGATCCACGACACTGTCCGGCCTGTGTGAAGCAATTATTTCGTTGTGGAGAGCGCCGTCATGGCTCACGAACTCTATACCCGTACCAATCAGAAGATCTATTTCGCCGGCCTGTCGCTGGAAGCCCTGGCTCGCGCTGAAGAAGGGCGGGCGATGAATTCTCTGGCGCTGATTCAGGCCGGGCGTGAATCGGCGTTATTCCACCTCTATGGCGCCCTGTTGGGCCTTTGTCATGAGATTGCTGGGTTCTATCGTCTACCTCAGGCCAATGCGCCACGGGCAGAGATGCTGCTGACGCGCGAAGTGCTGGATTCGATCGCGATTCCCGAAATGGCTGAAATGGTCGAATTGGCGGGTAATCCTGAAACCTGGCTGGCGAAACTGTTGGCGGCGCATTCGGCACTGTTTCAGCCTCCGCGGGTGCCACACAAGCCGAAGGGCGACGTGACCCAACCGCTGATTCAGGCGATCAACCTCGATGAAGAAGAGGCGCCAGAAGAGTTGAGCCGAGAGGAGCTGGAGAGCTGGCGGCAGAATCTGAAAGGCTTGGCGATTCGTTTTCGTGAAGGATTGAACGAGTGCTGAGACTGATTGACGCGGTGGCAATCTGAAACATGCTGCTGGTCAAGATCCCGAGCGAATCCTGAATGATGTCTATATAATCCCTGCCTTTCGTGGAGAACAGACCTATATGCCAACGTCCTTTCTAGAAATTGTCGAGTTGCCAGACGGCCGAATCGAACTGCGCAGGGCTGAGGACGAAGGTTCTTTGGTGACTCTGGATTTCTCCGAGGATGCCAAGACTTTCCTTCAGGGTCAGCACGTGGAAATCGCCAAGGCGATGTTGAGCGTCGGCGTGCAGATGGCCGGCCGGATGATTGAAGGTGAGTTTGATAAGGAAGAGGGGCCACGGGTTCTTCACTGATCCCTACCTGCTTTTCGTTTTTATCGGTACCGCTTCAGATCGGCTTCTCTGTCCTTGGAGAAGCCCTGCGCTTCACACAGCGCATTTCACCTGCGAATCAACCCAAGCGAATGTTCAGGCTTTGAGCGTCGCCCGTGCGGGCCGCGCTGATCAGTTGCTGACGTGAGGTTGTGTTCAGCGGATTGAGCCAGGTCACCACTGTGTGACTGCGGCCCAGACGCAATGCCTCGCACGCCAACTGCTGAGCACTTTGCGTGCCGCGCGGTTGCAGCAGCAGAATGCGTTCGCGGTTCAGGCCAGCATCGCGCAGCCAGGTTTGCGTCAGGCTGGCAGGCGGTGCGATCAGCGTCAGCCAGCGAGCGTCCTGATCCTCGCTCAATTCGCGAAGGATCGGGGCGAGCAGGTTCAGGCAGTTCCCGGCCGCACCGCGCAGAGACAGCTCACTGAATACTTCAGGTTCGGCATTCCATTCACGCTCGACCACTTCTTTGAGGATCGGCGCCATCGGTTGCGCCAGAAACGCTTCGAATAAAGGCAGTTGTGTTTGCTGAGGTGTGTGTGGGAACTGCATAAAGCCTCCTTTAGCGGCGGATAACGCCGACACTCAAGCCTTCGATCACCAGTTCCTGATCTTTCAGGTCGACTTCGATAGGGGCGAACTCAGGGTTTTCGGCCATCAGCCAGACTTTGCTGCCTTCACGCTTGAAGCGTTTGACGGTCACTTCATCGCCGATACGGGCGACAACCACCTGGCCATTGCGCGCTTCGCGAGTGGTGTGGACGGCCAGCAGATCACCGTCGAAAATGCCGATGTCCTTCATGCTCATGCCGTGCACGCGCAACAGATAGTCGGCACGCGGGTGGAAGAAGGCGGGATTGATGTTGCAGGACTCTTCGATGTGCTGCTGAGCGAGGATCGGCGCACCGGCAGCGACACGGCCAATGACCGGCAGGGTAGAGTCGTCAGCCTTGGCTTCGAAGCCAGGGATGCGAATGCCACGAGAGGCGCCCGGGGTCATTTCGATGGCGCCTTTGCGGGCCAGCGCCTTGAGGTGTTCTTCTGCCGCGTTAGGCGACTTGAAGCCCAGTTCCTGAGCGATTTCCGCACGGGTTGGCGGATAACCGTTGTCTTCGAGGCAACGTTTGATAAAGGCCAGAATCTCGGCTTGGCGTGGCGTCAGCTTTAGCATAATGATCGCTCTGTCTTTTTATACAGTGACTGGGATTATATACAGTGAAACGCTCTTGGCAATGCCCGTTTTTTTGCCTGCCGCCGGACGGTCGGCAGCACTGCTTATAAAAGCGCCGGGCTTGTGTGGTTAAATAGCTGACCGACCATTCCCAAAACGAACTGGCAGGCTTGACAAGGCATAGGCTGAAACGTATGTTTCAAACAAGTGTTTGTCAGGCGGAGTAGCCATGGCCCAGTCGGAAACCGTTGAACGCATTCTTGATGCTGCCGAGCAGTTGTTCGCGGAGAAAGGTTTCGCGGAAACCTCATTGCGTTTGATCACCAGCAAGGCTGGCGTCAACCTGGCAGCAGTGAACTATCACTTCGGTTCGAAGAAGGCCCTGATACAGGCGGTTTTCTCGCGCTTCCTCGGGCCGTTCTGCCTCAGCCTCGATAAAGAGCTGGAGCGCCGTCAGGCCAAGCCTGAGAACAAGCCGACCCTCGAAGAACTGTTGGAAATCCTCGTCGAACAAGCCCTCGTGGTGCAACCACGCAGCGGCAACGATCTGTCGATTTTCATGCGTTTGCTCGGCCTCGCGTTCAGCCAGAGCCAAGGTCACTTGCGCCGTTATCTGGAAGACATGTACGGCAAGGTATTCCGTCGCTACATGTTGCTGGTCAACGAAGCCGCGCCGCGTATTCCACCAATCGAACTGTTCTGGCGCGTGCACTTCATGCTCGGCGCTGCGGCCTTCAGCATGTCCGGTATCAAGGCGTTGCGGGCGATTGCCGAGACCGATTTCGGCGTCAACACTTCCATTGAACAAGTCATGCGCCTGATGGTGCCGTTCCTCGCCGCGGGCATGCGCGCAGAAACCGGCGTCACCGACACGGCCATGGCCACCGCGCAACTGCGTCCGCGCAGCAAATCAACGCCGGTCGCCGCCAAGGTTTAACCGCGCACGGGTGGGCGCGGCAGCTTGTATCCGCTAAGCTAGCCGCCCATGCCGACTCTCGTTCTGAACCCGATTCTCACAGAAATTGCCGACCTGCCGAGCACTGCTCACGGTAGCGATTTTCTGCGCATCGGGTTTTTCGTTTTCAAGGAATCTCTATGACTGCTGGCCTGCAAGGCTCGTTGATGGTGGACGTCGCCGGTACCTGGCTGACGGGCGAAGATCGCCAATTGTTGCGTCAGCCCGAAGTGGGCGGCCTGATTATTTTTGCCCGTAACATCGAGCATCCACGTCAGGTGCGTGAGCTCAGCGCCGCGATCCGCGCGATTCGCCCGGATCTGCTGCTGGCGGTGGATCAAGAGGGCGGTCGTGTGCAGCGTCTGCGTCAGGGCTTCGTGCGCCTGCCGGCCATGCGTGCCATCGCCGACAACCCGAATGCCGAATACCTCGCCGAACAATGTGGCTGGATCATGGCCACCGAAGTGCTGGCGGTCGGCCTCGACCTGAGCTTCGCCCCGGTACTCGATCTCGATTACCAGCGCAGCGCCGTGGTCGGCACCCGTTCCTTTGAAGGCGATCCCGAGCGCGCCGCAGTCCTTGCCGGGGCATTTATTCGCGGCATGAACAGCGCGGGCATGGCGGCCACCGGCAAGCACTTCCCTGGTCACGGTTGGGCCGAAGCCGATTCCCACGTGGCGATCCCGAATGACGAACGCAGCCTCGACGAGATCCGCGCCAACGATCTCGTGCCGTTCGCCAGACTCAGCAAACAACTGGCTGCGATCATGCCGGCGCACGTCATCTATCCGCAGGTCGATTCGCAGCCAGCCGGATTCTCCCGCCGCTGGTTGCAGGACATTCTGCGCGGCGAGTTGCAGTTCGACGGCGTGATCTTCAGCGACGACCTGTCGATGGCCGGCGCCCACGTGGTCGGCGACGCCGCCAGCCGCATCGAAGCTGCGCTCACTGCCGGCTGCGACATGGGCCTGGTGTGCAACGACCGCGCAGCTGCCGAGCTAGCCCTCAGCGCCGCGCAACGGATGAAGGTCAAGCCCTCCGCCCGAATTGCGCGCATGCGCGGTCAGGCCATTGCCAGCACCGAATATCGCCAGGATCCGCGCTGGCTCACCGCCATCGGCGCGCTCAAAGACGCTCAACTGATCGATTAAGGATTTTTCGTTATGACCGTTTACGCAATCATCGGTGGCACCGGCCTGACTCAACTCGAAGGCCTGAGCATTCGTCAGTCGCTGGCAGTCGATACGCCTTACGGCGCACCCTCCGCCGAAGTGCAGATCGGCGAGTACGCCGGCAAGGAAGTGCTGTTCCTCGCCCGTCACGGCCACCCGCATCGCTTCCCGCCGCACAAGGTCAACTACCGCGCCAATCTGTGGGCGCTGAAGCAGGCCGGCGCCGAAGCAATCATCGCGGTGAATGCCGTCGGCGGGATTCATCCGGCGATGGGCACCGGGCATTTCTGCGTGCCACATCAGATCGTCGACTACACCAGCGGCCGTGAGCACACCTATTTCGCCGATGATCTGGAGCACGTCACCCACATCGACTTCAGCTTTCCCTACAGCGAAGCGCTGCGTCAGCAATTGATTGCTGCCGTGGCCGCCGAAGGCTGCGAATACAGCGATCAAGGCGTTTACGCCTGCACTCAAGGGCCGCGTCTGGAAACGGTCGCCGAGATCGTGCGACTGGAGCGTGATGGCTGCGACATCGTCGGCATGACCGGCATGCCGGAAGCCGCGCTGGCGCGTGAACTGGATCTGGATTACGCCTGTCTGGCGCTGGTAGTGAACCCGGCAGCGGGCAAGACCACCGAAGTGATCACCATGGCCGAGATCGAGCAGGCGTTGCATGACGGCATGGGTAAGGTGAAGTCGACATTGGCGCGGGTGTTGGCCGGCTAAGGGCTGCCCATGAGCATTTTCATCGAGCGGCTCAAGTCGTCGGCCTGGACTCAGGCATTCACTAGCAGCGCGCTGGCCAAGGCTCGCGCTTATGCCGCCGATGATCGAGTAGAGATCATCGAGATCGATGACAGAAAGATCGAAGCGTTCTGCGTCGGTTCGCAAGATCAGGCGTATGAACAAACCATTTACCTGTCCGAAGATCGGCTGGGCTCCGTCAGCTTGCGTTGCCTGTGCACCTGTCCTGTCGCTATCGACTGCAAGCATTGCGCTGCGGTGCTCTATCACCTGCAGGGCAGTGATCAAAGTGCGTCTGAAAGTGACGCACAGATCCCGCTGGGTCGGGCGCTGGAACATTGGCTTTCGACAATTCCGGTGCCGGCCAAGCCCGCCGTAGAGGGCGCGCAAACCGCAGGCACGCGCCTGTTTTACAAGCTCAAGCCTACGTCAGTCAGCGGCAAGTGGCTGCTCGATATTTTCAAGGTTTCCCAGCTCAAGAGCGGCGAGTTACGCGAAGTCAAACCGATGTATTCGCTGGCGGAAATGCTAATGCGTCAGCCCGGCTACCTGTCCGAGCTGGATCTGCGCGTCGCCAGGCTGCTGGTTGCCATGCACTCCCACCACGCCTATTACAGCGGCTATCCGCTGGAAGGCAGCAGCGGCGCCGAGCTGCTGGAAATGCTCCTGCGCACCTCGCGGCTGTTCCTCGATTTCGAGGATCTGCGACCGTTGGCGCCGGGCGCGAAGCGCATCGGCCAGTTCGCCTGGGCCGAACAGGCCGACGGCGGCTTCCGTGCGCAGTGGAGCAGTGCCGAGGCGGCGCAAGAAACCGTGCTGGCGCTGGAGCCGCTTTATTACCTCGATCGTGAGCAGCGGCAGATTGGCCCTCTGTTCAATGAACTGGAAGAAAAACTGGCCAGTCATTTGACGCTGGCGCCGGACGTTCCGGCGCGTCAGGCCATGCAGTTCAGCCATCGCATGAGCACCGCAACGAGAATCCCGCCGCCACACCAACTGACCGAACGAGTCATCGACGACGTACTGCCGCAGCCACAACTGACCCTCGTCAGCGGTCGGGAGCGCTCGCGCTGGGAATACGTTCTGGAGCACCGCGCCGCCCTGGTATTTACCTACAACGGCCAGCCGACGGTGGATCGCAATCCGGAAGTGATGATCCTCAACGGCACCGAAACCCAGCGCATTCAACGCCAGCCTGCGGTGGAAAAGCAGCTGCGCCAGATCCTGCAAAAGCACGGCTTCAAGAAAGCCACCCGCAAGAGTTCGCTGGATCGTCGCGGCGAGATGTTTACCTTGCCGGATGATTCCGCCTGGCTCGGGTTTATGCACGAAGGGCTTGCCACCCTGCGCGCCTTGAACTGGCAAGTCGAGATTAGTGACGGCTTTCATTTCAATGTACAGCCAGTCGAGCATTGGTACGCCGAGGTCGAAGAAGAGGCTGGGCATCAGTGGTTTGATTTGCAATTGGGTATCGTCGTCAATGGCCAGCGCTATAGTTTGCTACCGATCCTTCTGCACTTGTTGCGCACCCAGCCGCGCTTGCTCGACCCGGTCAATCTGGCACAACGCAGCGATGACGAAAAACTCCTGATCGAACTGAAGCCCAGCGGTTTTGGTGACTCTTCGGGCGCCAAGGTCGCGCTGCCGCTGAGTCGGGTCAAACCGCTGATGGCGACGCTGGGCGAGTTGTACCTGGGCGGTCATCAGGGCGATGCACTGCGCTTGAGTGTCCCGGATGCCGCGCGCTTGAGTATGCTCGATGGTGTGCCGCTGGATTGGCAGGGTGGCGAGCGGCTGCGCACCTTCGCCAAGCGATTGCAGAATTCCAGTCACACCCACGTCGCTGCGCCGGCCGGTCTTGACGCGCAACTGCGCCCGTATCAGCTCGAAGGCCTGAACTGGATGCAGACCCTGCGTGAGCTTGAGGTCGGCGGCATTCTGGGCGATGACATGGGGCTGGGCAAAACCCTGCAAACCCTGGCGCATCTGCTTACGGAAAAACACGCCGGTCGCCTCGATTGCCCGGCTCTGGCGGTGATGCCGACCAGCCTGATTCCAAACTGGCTCGACGAGGCCGAGCGATTCACCCCGCAGTTGAAAGTATTGGCGCTGCACGGCACGGGACGGCAGAAAGATTTCGCTAATCTGGCCGAGTACGATCTGGTGCTGACCACTTACGCGTTGCTGCCGAGGGATCTCGAGGTTCTACAGCCGCAGCTGTGGAGCGTGCTGATTCTCGACGAAGCGCAGAACATCAAAAATCCGATCAGCAAAGCGGCGCAAGCGGCCCGTGATCTGCAGGCCCGTCAGCGCTTGTGCCTGAGCGGCACGCCATTGGAAAACCACTTGGGCGAGCTGTGGTCGCAGTTTCATTTCCTCATGCCCGGCTGGCTTGGCGACAGCAAATCCTTCAATCGCGATTACCGCACGCCAATTGAAAAGCACGGCAATGTTCAGCGCATGCAGCACCTGACGGCACGGATCAAGCCGTTTTTGTTGCGTCGCAAAAAGGATCAGGTCGCCACCGAGTTGCCGCCGAAAACCGAAATCGTCCATTGGGTCGATCTCAGCGACGGCCAGCGCGATGTCTATGAAACGGTTCGCGTCGCAATGGACAAAAAAGTCCGCGACGAGATTGCCCGCAGTGGCGTGGCGCGCAGTCAGATCATCATTCTCGATGCCTTGCTCAAGCTGCGGCAGGTTTGTTGCGACTTGCGCCTGATCAAGATGCCAATGACAGCCAAGGCACTGCGTTCCGGCAGTGGCAAGCTGGTCAGCCTGATGGAAATGCTTGAAGAGTTGCTCGGCGAAGGTCGCAGAATCCTGCTGTTCTCCCAGTTCACTTCGATGCTCGCTTTGATCGAGGAAGAATTGCAGCAACGGGATATTGCCTATTCGCTGCTGACCGGTGACACCACGGATCGGCGTACGCCAGTGAAGGAATTTCAGGGCGGCAAGGTACCGTTGTTTCTGATCAGTCTGAAGGCGGGCGGTACCGGTTTGAACCTGACCGCTGCGGACACGGTGATCCACTTCGACCCTTGGTGGAACCCGGCGGTGGAGAATCAGGCCACCGATCGCGCGTATCGCATCGGGCAGAACAACCCGGTGTTTGTTTACAAGCTGATTGCCCGTGGCACCGTGGAGGAGAAGATACAGGCGTTGCAGCAGGAGAAGGCTGCACTGGCCGGGGCGGTGCTTGAGGGTGGGACGACGGGTGGCTGGAAGCTGGAGCAGAGTGACATCGAGGCGCTGTTTGCGCCGTTGCCTGTTTCCAAGAGTTGAGCCTGGGTTTTAACCGTCAGACCGAGGTGAGTCATTCGCGAGCAAGCTTTGCTCCTACAGGGATCTGCGGCGTCCACCCGTAGGAGCAAAGCTTGCTCGCGATAGCTATCTAACAGAAAAAAAGATTTCAACGCTTATCGAGCTTATCCGGCAGCGGCGCAAACAGCGCTTCAATATCATCACTCTGCAACTTCCAGTCCCCGGCCTTGCGCCCATCCAGCACGCCTGCCGCCAAGTCGGATTTTTCCTTTTGCAGGTGCTGAATCTTCTCTTCCACCGTGCCCCGGGCAATCATCTTGTAAACGAATACCGGTTTCTCCTGACCAATCCGGTACGCCCGATCCGTCGCCTGATTCTCGGTCGCCGGGTTCCACCACGGGTCGTAGTGAATCACCGTGTCCGCTTCCGTCAGGTTCAGACCAACGCCACCGGCCTTCAGGCTGATGAGAAAAATCTGACGCTTGCCGCTCTGGAATTCCTTCACCGGTGTACGCCGATCGCGGGTCTGGCCGGTCAATAGCGCGTAGGAAACATTACGCTTTTTCAGCTCTTGCTCGATCAAGGCCAGCATCGAGGTGAACTGCGAAAACAGCAGAATCCGCCGTCCTTCCTCAAACAACTCCTCAAGCATTTCCATCAAGCTGTCGAGCTTGCCCGAGGTGCTGCCGCGAGCGGGCAGGGTGGCATCGTTGACCAAGCGCAAATCACAGCAAACCTGACGCAGCTTCAACAGCGCCTCAAGAATGATGATCTGACTGCGCGCCACGCCTTTGCGGGTGATCTCGTCGCGGACTTTCTTGTCCATCGCCAAACGCATGGTTTCGTACACATCGCGCTGCGCTTCGTTGAGATCGACCCAATGGATGATCTCGGTTTTCGGCGGCAGCTCGGTGGCGACCTGCTCTTTGGTGCGGCGCAGCAGGAACGGTTTTATCCTACCGTTGAGGTGCTGAAGTCTGACTTCACTGCCGCGCTTTTCAATCGGCACACGGTAATCGGCGTTGAAGCTTTTGACGTCGCCGAGCCAGCCCGGCAGCAGGAAGTGAAACAGCGACCACAGCTCGCCCAAGTGGTTTTCCAGCGGCGTACCGCTCAGGCACAGACGCTGGCGTGCATTAAGCTCGCGCGCGGCTTGAGCGGCTTTGCTGTTCGGGTTTTTGATGTACTGCGCCTCATCCAGCACCAATACATGCAGCGGCTGCTTGGCCAGACGTTCGACGTCTTTGGGCAGCAGCGCGTAGGTGGTGAGGATCAGGTCGAAATCGGCCAGATTATCGAAATGCTTTTTGCGCGTGGCACCGTACAGAGCGACAACTTTCAGCTGCGGGGTGAAGTGTGCCGCCTCATCCAGCCAGTTCGGAATCAGGCTGGTCGGCATCACCACCATGCACGGGCGATCAAGGCGACCGGCGATTTTCTCGCTGAGAATATGCGCCAGGGTCTGTAGGGTTTTACCCAAACCCATGTCATCCGCAAGGATTCCGCCGACTTCCAGTTGCCGCAGCGATTGCATCCAGCTCAGGCCTTCGAGCTGATACGGGCGCAGCGTTGCGTTCAGTCCTTCCGGTGCTTCAGCGCTGAAATCACGGATGTCGCGCAAGCGTTGGGCGAACGTGCGGATCTGCTCGCCGCCCTCCCACAGCAGCGGCAGGCCTTCCAGCGAGTTGAGGCGTGTGGCGTCGGCCTTGCTCAGGCGCAGGGTGGTTTCGCCCGGCTCCTGCAAATAGAACTCGCCGAGCGTCATCAATACCGGTTTTAACCGGCCCAACGGTAAAGCAACCTGCAGTGGCCCGTGCTCGATATTGCGTTGCGGCACGTTGACCAGAATCAGCTCGTCATCGCGACGCCGCGCAAGGCGTTCCGGATTGAGAATTTCCGCGTGCGAGCGCATCAGGTTAAGCAGGATCGGCAGCAGACTCAGGCGTTCACCGTTGACGATGATCCCCAGTTCCAGATCAAACCAGTCACGCTCCGGCGCCTGCTCGACCGTGGCGTACCAGTCATCCACGGCAGTCAGGTCAAAGCCAAACTCCTCGTCGATCTGCAATTCCCAGCCTTGGGTGCGCAGCTTCGGCAAATCGTTGAGGGTAAACGTCAGCCAAGCGCTGTCGTTGACCATCTCATACAGTTCGCCCGCGCTTTCCGGCAGCGCTTTGCTCTGCCGCGTGGCGATTCGAAAGCCGAGGATTCTTAACTGTTCACGGTAGGACTGTTCGACCTCCGGATGGCGTTTTATCCGCAGGGTCTGGGTTTCCTGACGAATCAGGATGTCGCTGTTTTTCTGCCCGCTGACGTACTCATCCAGATAGCTGAACGACAGCGCCGCGCGGTGCTGAATGTAGCGCTGCATCTTGCCGTTGCGCGGTTCGAAAGCGCTGAACTCGACACTGGCCAGCCACAGGCGTGGCATCGGCTGCACATTGTCGACCAGCACTTGCGGCGGCGCTTTCGGGCCACGGTTTTCCAGCACGGCTTGAAGTTTCTCCAACAGCTCGGCGTCTTTGGCAGCGGCGGGGTAGTCGAGGGTTTCCTGCACTTTCAGCAACACTGCCGCGCAATGTTTGCAGTTGCTGCGAACCGGGCAGGTGCAGCCGGCATCGACCAGCAGCAAAGTGCCTTTGGCTGACTCGCGAAGATGAATCGTCTGACGGTAAACGTTACCGCCAGAGCCTTCGCAGCTGGCGGTGATCGTTGCATCGCCGACCTGGGCGATGCGTACCCGGTTTTCCAGGGCGTAGCGGCGGCCACGCTCCAGGCTCTGTTCCTTGAATCGGCTGACCCAGGAGGGCGCCAACGGTTTACTCAGCGGCGGGTTCATAAGGACTTCGATCAGTCCGGAATCGCTTCAGGCGCTTCCCGTGGCGCGGGTGCGGTCAGGGAAGTGATCTTGATCAGCAGGGCCAGATGGCCGTTGTCGAGATAGTTGAGTTGGCCGTTCTTGGTGTGGCTGTCCTGTTTCAGGCGTTCACTGGCGGTGACCAAGCCATTGGTGTCGATCTGATTGACCCAGAAATCGGCAGCGACGTCGGTGAAGCGCCCGAGCTTCATCTCCAGCGTGCCCTCGATCGGGAACTGGCCGTATTGCTCCTGACCGTCGCTGACCGAGACTTTCGCCGGTGCTTCGCCGAGGGTTTGCTGCCAGGCCTTGTGCATCAGGACTGTGTAGTCGCCACTGGCGGTGAGTTTAGTCACCACGTCATTCAGCGCCGGGGTGCGCTTGCTGTCATCGCCCAAACGCTGGGCGCCTGCGGCCCAGTCTTCCGGCGCGGCACGGCTGACGATGGCCGGCACGGCGTTCTGGCGCACCAGAATCATTTCGACCTGATACAGGTCATCGGCAAAAACCGAAGGTGCTACCAGGGTGAGTAGCAAAGTCAGCGAGCGAAACAGGCGCATGCGGCGTCCTTTAAACAGATTTCGGGAGGAGGCGCTCAAACAGCGCCTCTACAGTATTAAAGCGCTCTTCCGGGCGTTCCATCGGCACCTGGAACTTGAACATCGTGGCGCCTTCGAATTTGTAGCGTTTTGGCTGGCTCTGGATCAGCTTGATCAGCGTCATCGGATCGACCGGCGTCTGCGCTTCGAACTCGATGCGCCCACCTTGCGGCCCGCCATCGACTTTCTTGATGCCCAACTGCTCGGCCTGCAACTTCAACGCCGTGATGCGCACCAGATTTTTCGTCGGTTCCGGCAACAAGCCGAAACGGTCGATCATCTCGACATGCAGATCCTTCAAACCTTCCTCGTCGGTCGCCGAAGCAATGCGCTTGTACAGAATCAGGCGCGCGTGGACATCCGGCAGGTAGTCTTCCGGAATCAGCGCCGGCACCCGCAAATTGACCTCCGGGCCACCGCCGAGCGGTTGATCGAGGTTCGGTTGCTCGCCCTTGCGGATCGATTTCACCGCGCGCTCGAGCATTTCCATGTACAGCGTAAAACCGACGGCTTGAATCTGCCCACTCTGGCCATCGCCAAGCAGTTCGCCGGCACCACGGATTTCCAGGTCGTTGGTCGCCAGCACGAAACCGGCGCCGAGATCCTGAGTATTGGCGATTGCTTCCAGACGCTTTTCCGCGTCCGAAGTGATTTGCTGGCGCGGCGGCGTCAGCAAATACGCGTAAGCCTGGTGGTGACTGCGGCCGACACGACCACGCAACTGGTGCAGTTGCGCCAGGCCGAATTTGTCAGCGCGCTCGATGATAATGGTGTTGGCGCTCGGCACGTCGATGCCGGTCTCGATGATGGTCGAGGCGATCAGCACGTTGAAGCGCTTGTGATAAAAGTCGCTCATCACCTGTTCGAGTTCGCGCTCGCGCATTTGTCCGTGGCCGATGCCGATACGCGCTTCCGGTACCAGTTCGGCAAGGTCGGCGGCGCATTTCTCGATGGTTTTCACATCGTTGTGCAAGTAGTAAACCTGGCCGCCGCGCAGCAGTTCGCGGAGCAGGGCCTCTTTGACCGTGCTCTTGTTCTGCTCCATGACGAAGGTGCGCACCGACAGGCGTCGCGCCGGCGGTGTGGCGATGATCGACAGGTCGCGCATGCCCGACACCGCCATGTTCAGCGTGCGCGGAATCGGCGTGGCGGTCAGCGTGAGGATGTCGACTTCGCTGCGCAGGGCCTTGAGCTGTTCTTTCTGACGCACACCGAAGCGGTGTTCTTCGTCGATGATTACGAGCCCGAGGTTTTTGATTTTCACGTCATCGGACAGCAATTTGTGCGTGCCGATGACGATGTCGATCTTGCCTTCCGCCAGATCGGCAATTGCCGCACTCACTTCCTTGGCCGATTTGAAGCGGCTCATCACTTCCACGCTCACCGGCCAGTCGGCGAAGCGGTCGCGGAAGCTGTTGTAGTGCTGCTGGGCGAGCAGGGTGGTCGGCACCAGAATCGCAACCTGGCGGCCACCGTGGACGGCGATGAACGCCGCGCGCATGGCCACTTCGGTCTTGCCGAAGCCAACGTCGCCGCAGACCAGGCGATCCATCGGTTTCGGCGCGAGCATGTCGGCGCGCACGGCTTCGATGGTGGTTTGTTGATCCGGAGTTTCTTCGAACGGGAAACCGGCGCTGAACGTCGCGTAATCGGCCTTCGGGTCGGCGAACGCATAACCTTCGCGAGCGGCACGGCGGGCATAGATGTCGAGCAACTCAGCGGCGACGTCACGTACCTGTTCAGCGGCTTTGCGTTTGGCTTTCTGCCAGGTTTCCGAGCCGAGACGGTGCAGCGGGGCCAGCGCATCATCGCTGCCGGTGTAGCGCGCGATCAGATGCAGGTTGGCCACCGGCACGTACAGCTTGGCGTTTTCGGCGTATTCGAGGGTGAGGAATTCGGCGGCTTGATCGTCGATTTCCAGAATCGTCAGGCCGAGGTAGCGACCGACACCGTGATCGATGTGCACCACCGGCGCACCTTCGCGCAGTTCGGTGAGGTTTTTGATCACTGCATCGTTGTTGCCGTCGGCACGCTTCTCGCGACGGCGACGCTGCATCACGCGTTGACCGAACAGTGGACTTTCGGCGACCAGTGCCAGCGCCGGATCATCCAGCATCAGGCCTTCGTCGAGCGGGGCGATGGTGATCGCCAGACGATCCTTGCTCGCGACGAAGTCCGGCCAACTGTCGACGGTTTTCGGTCGCAGCTTCAGACGTTCGAGCAACTCCAGCAGCACTTCGCGACGGCCCGCGGATTCAGCAGTGAACAGCACGCGTCCGGGAAACTCATCGAGGAAGCCAGCCAGCGCGGCCAGCGGTTGCGTGGCTTTGGCTTCGATCGCCAGATTCGGCAAGGCTTGCGCCGGGAAGCGCTCGCGACCGGCGCCGCTTTCGACGTCTTGCTGACTGGCAACCACTCGCGGCCAGCTCTTCAGGCGCGCGAAGCAGTCTTCCACCGGCAGGAACAATTCGGCGGGCGGCAATAAAGGACGCGATGGATCGACGCGGCGCTCTTCATAACGATTGCGCACGTCGTTCCAGAAATTTTCCGCCGCTTGCTCGATGCCCGGCAGCGAGAACACTTGCGTGTCCTGCGGCAGGTAATCGAATAGCGTCGAGGTTTCGTCGAAGAACAGCGGCAGGTAGTACTCGATACCGGCCGGAGTGATGCCGCTGCTCAGATCCTGGAAGATCGGGCAGCGACGGAAGTCGACGTCGAAACGCTCGCGAAAGCGCGCCTTGAAGCGGGTGACTGCGTCTTTCTGCAACGGGAATTCACGCGCTGGCAGCAGCTTGACCGAATCGACCTTGTCGATGGAGCGCTGGTTTTCCGGATCAAAAGTACGCAGGGTTTCGATTTCGTCATCGAACAGGTCGATGCGATACGGCAACTTGCTGCCCATCGGGAACAGGTCGATCAGCGCGCCGCGCACGGTGAATTCGCCGTGCTCATACACCGTGTCGACGTAGCGATAGCCGCTGGCTTCGAGTCGCGAGCGCATCTGCTCGACGTCGAGCTTCTGACCGACATCCAGCACCAGGCTGCTACCGAGCAGGAATTTGGTCGGCGCCAGACGGTGCAGGGCGGTGGTGATCGGCACCACCAACACACCGTGTTCCAGTTCCGGCAGCCTATATAAGCTGGCAATGCGCTGGGAAATGATGTCCTGATGCGGCGAGAACAGGTCGTAGGGCAGGGTTTCCCAGTCGGGGAAATGCAGAACGGGCAAATCCGGGGCGAAGAAACTCAGCTCCTGTTCCAGTCGTTCAGCACTCTGGCTGTCGGCGGTCAGTAGCAGGGTGAAGCGCTTGGCAGCGCTGGCAGCCTCGGCAATCGCCAGACTGAGGGCAGCGCCGGGCAAATTGCCCCAATGCTGTTTACCTGCCTCGGCAGGGAGTTGCGGTAGACGCAGAACGGGCACGGAAGGTTGAGCTCCAGGCTTTGCGACAAAGTCGGTAATTGTAGCGGCGTCGGGTGTCGCCTGTCAGTTGCAGACTACGTCTATCTTCACTGTTTTGGCGAAATGTAGTGGTAACCATAAAAACGAGCACTTTTTTAGTGGTTATGTAGTGCCGAAATTGGCTCGTGTTACGGAGGGTTACAGACATCGTCTAACAGTCGACGAAAAATTGACTGCGCTGGAAGCCGCGTATTTACTGGGCTGGCGCGGGGCCTGATTTTTTTGAAAGGAATTTTGTTACCGATTTCGCGACAAGCGCGCATTGCTGTATGAGGTTGTGGGCGGCATAATGTAGCCCCTTTTTTCTGCCCCTACATGTGGAAGGTTACCGTGACTCAGAAGCCCGACCAGTGTCTTGGTGAATGGATCGACCGTGAAGCACTCGCC